>PAHJ01000109.1 GCA_002705565.1 Geminicoccus sp.
CCCGACGTTCCGCGCGTGAATTACGGCGGCATTGAAAGTCACCTGCTTGTTTTGACGACTGGCTGCACTGAAGCGGTTTTCGCAAGGTTGCATGACAGCGCGGCTGGAAGAAACCTTCGTCTTTCTTGACCGAAACAAGAACGACAAGCTGGGCTGGCCAGAGCTGCTCTGACCTACCAGCTTGAGCCTCGCGTTACGAGCGTCGTCGCGGTGACTTTCGAGGGCCTGCGACTTTAGAAAGGGGGTCCAGCACGACCCCTTTTGTCTTGGTGAGGTCCTTTTCCGCCGTTCGCCTTGCGCGGTTACGACCGGCAGTCTTGCCCTCAGCCTTGCCAGCTTTTTCGGCTGTTGCCGCTTTGACCGAAACAGCCCCGCCCAGCCCCAAATCAGCGGCTTCGAGCCGCTTCAGCTCATCGCGCAAACGCGCAGCCTCTTCAAACTCCAGATTGGCTGCCGCGTCCTTCATCCGGGTTTCAATGTCGGCCATGACCTCCTTGAGGTCCTTACCGCCGGTGGTGATGATGTCTTCATCGCCCGTACCAATGGTGACGCGGTCTTTTTCGTAGACCGACTCAATAATTTGGCCGATCTGCTTCTTGATCGTCGCGGGCGTAATACCGTGTTCTTTATTGTAGGCCGTCTGTTTGTCGCGGCGGCGGTCGGTTTCTTCCAGGGCCGACTTCATGGATTTGGTGATTTTGTCAGCGTAGAGAATAACCCGTCCATCAACGTTACGCGCGGCGCGTCCGATGGTCTGGATCAGCGCGGTGGTCGAGCGCAGATAACCCTCCTTATCCGCATCCAGGATGCCGACGAGTGCACATTCAGGGATGTCCAAGCCCTCTCGCAGAAGGTTGATGCCTACCAGCACGTCATAGACGCCCAAACGCAGATCACGGATGATCTCGATCCGCTCCAACGTATCCACATCAGCGTGGATATAGCGGACTTTCAGACCCGCCTCGTTGAGGTAATCGGTCAGGTCTTCCGCCATACGCTTGGTTAGGGTGGTGACCAGTACGCGATAGCCCGCCGTCACCGTGTCCTGACACTCGGCAATCAGGTCGTCGACCTGGTTCTCGGTTGGACGAATGATGCAGGGTGGGTCGAGCAGGCCGGTGGGACGGATCACTTGCTCAGCAAACACACCGCCCGCGCGTTCCAGCTCCCAAGTGTTGGGCGTGGCAGAAACGTAGACGGTTTGCGGACGCATGGCGTCCCATTCCTCGAACTTGAGTGGCCGGTTATCCTGACACGACGGCAAGCGAAAACCGTAATCGCTGAGCGTCACCTTTCGCGCGCGGTCGCCTTTGAACATGGCGCCAATCTGCGGCACGGAGACGTGGCTCTCATCGACCATCAGCAGAGCGTTTTCAGGCAGATACTCGAACAGGGTCGGCGGCGGCTCACCCGGCGCGCGGCCGGTTAGATAGCGGCTGTAATTCTCAATTCCGGCGCACACTCCGGTGGCTTCCATCATTTCAAGGTCGAAGGTACAGCGCTGCTGCAACCGCTGTGCTTCGAGCAACTTGCCCTCGCCTTCCAGCTCCTCCAACCGCAAACCAAGTTCGCGCTTTATCTTCTGAATCGCCTGCATGATCGTTGGCTTTGGCGTGACGTGGTGGGAATTGGCGTAGAGGCGGACTTTCTCCAGCTCTGCGGTCTTTTCTCCGGTCAGCGGGTCAAACTCCCAAATCCCCTCAATCTCGTCGCCAAACAACGACAACCGCCAAGCGCGATCTTCGAGGTGGGCAGGAAATACTTCGATGGAGTCACCGCGCACCCGGAACATGCCACGCTGAAAGCCCACGTCGTTGCGCTTGTATTGAAGCTCCACAAAGCGGCGCAGGATCTCCTTCTGCGGGATGTCGGCCCCAACCTCGAGCATCATGGTCATCGAGGCATAGGTTTCAGGCGCGCCCATACCATAGATACACGACACCGACGCCACGATGATAACGTCCTGCCGCTCGAACAAAGCTCGGGTGGCAGAGTGGCGCATGCGGTCGATCTGCTCGTTGATGGTGGCTTCCTTGTCCACGTAGGTATCCGAGCGCGGCACGTAGGCTTCAGGCTGATAGTAGTCGTAGTAGGAGACGAAATACTCAACCGCGTTGTTGGGGAAGAATTCCTTCATCTCACCATAGAGCTGCGCGGCGAGGGTCTTGTTGTGTGCCATGATCAGCGTCGGGCGCTGCAGAGACTGGATCACATGCGCCATAGTAAAGGTCTTGCCCGACCCCGTAACACCCAACAGCACGTTGTCCCGATCGCCCGTACCCAACCCCTCAAGCAGATCTTTGATCGCTTGTGGCTGGTCGCCGGCGGGCTCATATTCAGACACAATTTCCAGCGGCGTGTCATCGTTCATTGGTGTTCCATCCACGGGGTGCACGCGCACGCTCCCTTTGGCTGCCTGGAGCAACGTTTCTGGATCAATCTGCGCAGACAAAGGGCGCCTCCTTACCGTGTTCGATGGATAGGACTTCATTTAGGCTTTAATGGCACGGGCGCAACGCAGGTTCCCTATGCGAATTTTTGGAACAACCACTTGAACCAAAACCGTGCAAGCCAAGATTTCATCAGTATAAGTGCAAGCGACAAATGGTTGTCGAGCTGTAGCATCGGAAAGTATCTCGTTTGGACCTTCTGTTTCCATCACTCCTGTTGATTGCCGGCCTGGTCGGTTTGAGTTTTGGGGCAGACTTCCTGATTCGGGGCGCTGTATCCGCGTCTCGCCTGATTGGTATTTCGCCGTTTATCATCGGTCTGACCGTCGTGGCCTGGGGCACCAGCGCGCCAGAGGTGGTCGTGACCGTCAGCGCTGCGCTGAGTGGAGTGCCGGATGTGGCCGTGGGCAATGTCATCGGCTCCAACATCACCAACGTCCTGTTGATCGGCGGCCTGACAGCTTTGGTTTTGCCGCTGTGCTGCGCGCCTTCGACCGTGCGGCGGGATGGGGCCATCTTGGTGGTCGCAACGTTTTTCGTGCTGGTTCTAGCCTACGTTTTCGAGTTTTTGCCCCGCTGGTCCGGTGCGCTGCTGCTGCTGGCCATGGTGGTGCACACAATCGTGATTTTCCGTTTTGGGCGCGACGACGGGGTTGAGGAAGCCCCGAATGTCGCCTGGGGCTGGGGCCTGGCAAGCCTGACACTGTTCGGCGGCCTGCTGGTTCTGGTGGTCGGGGGACAGGCCTTTATCTATGGCGCGGTGGAACTGGCAGAAGCCATCCACGTGCCCGAAGCCATCATTGGCGCGACGGTGGTTGCCATCGGCACCAGCCTGCCTGAGCTTTTCGCCTCCATCGCTGCGGCGCGGCAGGGCCATCGTGACGTGGTCATCGGCAATATCGTCGGCTCTAACCTGACCAACATCATGCTGGTGCTGGGGCTGGTCGCCTTTATCGAGCCGCTGCCGGTCGCGTCGGAGCTCTACCACTCCAGTTTGCTGCTGTTTGGGGCCACATCGGTTCTGTTTGTTGGACTTCTGGTGGCCGGAAAGAACATTGGTCGCTGGATTGGCCTCGGTTTCCTCGTCACGTTTGCGGCCTATCTCTCCTTTAGTTTACTCACCTAAGGACAGAGCCGTGGCGTCTAGCCCACAAACAATCCTGATTACTGGCGCGGCACAGCGCATTGGTGCCGCCATGGCGCTGCATCTTGGGCGGCATGGCTGGTCGGTTGCACTCCACTACCGAAGCAGCACCCAAGGTGCCGAAGCGACTGCCGCTGAAATCGAGCAGGCCGGTGGCAAAGCGGCTCTCGTCCAGGCTGATTTGAGTGATGAAGCATCGGTTCAAACCCTAGTCGAGCGATCCAGCGCTGCGCTTGGTTCACCGCTGAGCGCCCTGATCAACAACGCCTCTGCCTTTCAATATGATTCGATTGAGTCCATGGATCGGGCCAGCTGGGACGCGCACATGGAGCCCAACCTGCGTGCCCCCCTGGTGTTGTCACAGGCGCTCGCGGCGCAAATGCCAGCGGGTGGCGGCGCGATCATCAACATGATCGATCAGCGGGTCTGGAACCTGACGGAACACTTCATCTCTTACACCGCATCAAAATATGCGCTGTTCGGGGTGACCAAGCAGCTCGCTTTGGCGCTGGCCCCTCAGAACATCAGGGTCAACGCCATTGGCCCCGGCCCGACCTTGCCCTCCCCTCGGCAAAGCCAGGAGCACTTCAACGAGCAGGTACAGGACACACCCCTTAAACTTGCAACACCTCTGAGCGATATCTGTAATGCGGTTGACTTCATCCTTTCCGCACCGTCTATGACGGGACAAATGATCGCTCTGGATGGCGGCCAGCACCTAAACTGGGCCGCACCTGCGCCAGACCGACCTGCCCCTGTCGAATAGGCTGATCGCATGATCATTCGCGAACGTAGCATTTCTGTCGATAACCTGCTGGTCTCGGCTAACATCGGCATCTATCCCCACGAACACGAAGCCCCCCAACGGGTGCGGCTTTCGTTTCAGGCAGACGTCGATCTGCCCGAACGGCTGTCGGATGATTTCACTAAGGTTCTAAGCTACGAAATCTTTGTTGAAACTGCGCGGAACATGGTGACTGAGGGGCACTTCAACTTGCTCGAAACGCTCGTAGACGAGCTGGCCAACCAGTTGTTTGCCGACAGCAGAATGATCAATTTGGAAGTACGTGGCGAGAAGCTGGACGTTTTCGATGATGCGGAATGTGCGTCCGTTACAGTTCGTTTACGTCGCACCTGACTTTTTTGGAATAGTTTCAGGAGAAAACAGGCTTCCCGGACCCGCTGCAAGCGCGGTTCTGCAGATTATCTACATTGGCACGCTGATACATTTCGCGACTCTGTTTCTTTGAAAAAAACTCAACGTTTTCAGTGAGGGACGTTGGAAAGGCCAATAAAATCCATTATTTTCAGTGCGTTGAACTTCTTGAGCAAAAACCTAGAAATTATCGCCCTCTTGCGCCAAAGCACTGAAAACGCTCAAGACTCAATCGCGGCAATGATTTTACTGACAGATTTATCCACAAACGTGGGGAAGTCCCATTCGTGCCTTTGGAAATGAACTAAAGCCCTGTAAGAATTGAGATTATGCGACGCGGCAAGACCCTTCAGGAACGAGACAGCAGCGCAGGCGGCAAGCGTGCAGCGATGCCAGCGCACGAATCCGTTGCGCTAACCCTCAAGGATGAGGCTGCAGACTATGATGACGGAGCGGCCGCCTCTCCTGGCGCGCAACCGACCTCCCCTGACATTGAAGGCAGCGACTTGGCCGCGGGTCTCAAAACCCTGCAAGACGCCGTCAAAACCCTCAGCAGTTCACCGGGTGTCTACCGCATGTGCGATCGCCGGGGTGATCCCATCTACGTTGGCAAAGCGCGCAATCTGCGCCGGCGCGTCACCAACTACACCCAGCTCGAGCGCTTGCCGAACCGCCTGCGCCGGATGGTGGCGGAGACCAAAGGGCTGGAGGTTGTTGTAACCAACAGTGAGGTCGAAGCCTTGCTGCTGGAATCCAACCTGATCAAACGGTTTCAGCCGCGCTACAACGTGCTGCTCCGCGATGACAAGTCGTTTCCCTACATCCTGCTGACCGCAGACCATGATTTCGCTCAAGTGGCCAAGCATCGCGGCGCGCACCGGCGCAAGGGCGACTACTTCGGTCCCTTTGCGAGCGCTCAGTCGGTCAACCGGACCGTGACGGCGCTGGAGAAGGCGTTTTTGCTGCGGTCCTGCTCAGACAACGTGTTCGAAAACCGGAGCCGACCGTGCTTGCTGTACCAAATCAAACGCTGTTCAGCGCCCTGTGTGGGCAAGATTGATCAGGACGGCTACGCAGCACTGGTGGCAGAAGCCAAAGCGTTCCTCTTTGGCGAGAGCCGTCGGATCCAGGACGAACTGGCGTCCAGCATGCAAGAGGCCGCTGAAGACCTGCAGTTCGAGCGCGCTGCCAAGCTCCGCGACCGCCTGCGTGCACTGAGCGCCGTGCAGGCGCATCAGGACGTCAATCTGCAGGGCGAAATCGAAGACGCCGACGTCATCGCCGCCTTTGCCAGCAGTGGTCAAATTGGCGTGCAGGTGTTCTTCTATCGCGCCGGGCGAAACTACGGTAACCGCGCCTATTTCCCTCGGCATGACAAGAGCGACGAGATCGAGGAGGTGTTGGGCAGCTTTATCGGCCAGTTCTACGCCGACAAGCCGGTCCCAAGGCTGGTTTTGGTCAGCCACGAACCGGTTGACCAAGAGCTGCTGACTGAGGCACTGAGCACCAAAGCCGAACGCAAAGTTCAGCTGTTACGCCCCCAGCGCGGGGTCAAGCGCGACGTCATGGCCAACGCCTCGCGCAATGCCCGTGAAGCGCTGGAGCGACGTCAAGCAGAGTCATCGACCCAGCGCAAACTGCTCGACGGCGTCGCTGAGGCCTTTGGGCTGGCCGGTCCACCTGAGCGGATCGAAGTCTACGACAACTCCCACATCCAGGGCGCCAACGCGGTCGGAGCGATGGTGGTGGCGGGGCCTGAGGGTTTCATCAAGAAAAGCTACCGCAAGTTCAACATCAAGACCGATACGGCGCCGGGAGATGACTACGCCATGATGCGTGAAGTCTTCCACCGACGCTTTTCCCGCGCGCTCAAGGAAGACCCAGACCGGGACCAGGGCCAGTGGCCGGATCTCGTGCTGATCGATGGAGGTAAGGGGCAGCTGTCGGCGGTGGAGGAGACGCTGACCGAATTGGGGATCGACGATGTCCCCCTGGTGGCGATCGCCAAAGGACCCGACCGTAACGCCGGGCGCGAGCAGTTTTTCCTGCCCGGCACACCCGCTTTTCAGATGCCGGAGCGTGATCCTGTCCTGTATTACCTCCAGCGCCTGCGTGATGAAGTCCACCGTTTCGCCATTGGCACCCACCGGGCCAAGCGCTCAGCGGCAATCAAGAAGAGCCCGCTTGATGACGTGCCGGGGATCGGCCCCCGACGGAAAAAGGCACTGCTGATGCACTTTGGCTCGGCCCGATCGGTATCCCGGGCCAGTGTGGCTGATCTGCTGGGGGTGGAAGGGATTTCCGAGATGGTGGCGCAGAAAATCTACGATCATTTTCACCACGAATAGAAATCGCAATGCGCTCCACCATGCTCCTGACCCCACCCAATGCCCTGACCCTGCTCCGCCTGCTGCTGGCGCCGATCATCGGCGCGCTGCTGGTGTTGGTGGCGGTGGGGATGATGCCCGGCGCGGCCGGGGTGCCGGTGGCTCTCGCGCTGTTTGCCGTGGCGTGCATGAGCGACATCTTCGACGGTGTGCTGGCGCGACAATTGAACCAGGAGAGCACGCTCGGGGCCGTGCTCGACCCGATTGCGGACAAGCTGCTGATGCTGTGCGCTGGAATCGGGCTGATGGTGCTGGTGCCCAGTCCGTGGGCTATCGCGCCGATCACGCTGATGCTCGCAAGAGACCTGTTGGTCGGCGGCCTGCGCGAAGCAGCACTGGCCCAGAACTGGCGTCTGCCCGTGCGCGGGCTGGGTAAATTCAAGACGGTGGTCCAATGCCTCGCCATTGCCATCGCGCTGGCTGATCTCAGTTTCACCGTCCTGGGCTTGCGACCTGCACCAGTCACCCTGGTGAGCCCACTACTGATCGGGCCGTTATGGGCAGCCGCGGCGGTCAGTTGGCTCAGTGCAGTTGATTACATGAGGATATTCTTCAACAGACCATAGCCCACTCAAAACCCGTTTTTGAGGGCGACAAAAAAATCACTCAAAGCGACGCGTGTTGAGTGAAAAATTATGCCAATTTCACAACCCGGATGACACGCGCAGCCAAGGCCGAGCCTTTGGCCTTGGCCAAACGAGGCCAGCAAAGAGCCGGTGCGCGCAGCGCGCCGTCCGTTTGGTCAGGCGCCCTCAAAGCCGGAAGCCCCGCGTGTGTCAGCCGGTCTTATTCGCCGCGCACGTGGTTGTGGTACAGGGTCAGGAGATCACGCGTGACCTCACCGACCTGATAGTGAACGTCACCAATTTGGTTGATCGGGGTCACTTCAGCTGCGGTTCCGACAATGAATACTTCCTGCATATCGGCGACTTCCTCTGGCATGATGTGCCGCTCGACCACCTCGATCCCTCGGTCCTTTGCCAGCTCGATCACGGTCTGCCGGGTAATCCCATCTAGGAAGCAATCTGGAATTGGTGTGTGCAAGGCACCATCCTTGACGAAGAAAATATTGGCGCCCGTGCATTCAGCCACGTAGCCGCGCCAGTCTACCATCAGAGCATCGTTGTACCCCGCAGCCTCGGCCTCGTGCTTGGAGACGGTGCAAATCATGTAAAGACCAGCTGCCTTGGCATGAACAGGAGCGCACTCAGGAGACGGGCGCTTGTACTTGGCCCACTGCAACTTGATGCCCGCCATGCGGGCTTCCGGGTCGAAGTAAGACCCCATGTCCCAAGACACCACGGCCACGTGCGTGGTGGTCTGCTGCGCCGAAATCGCCATCATCTCCGACCCGCGCCAGGCAAAGGCACGAACATAGGCATCCTTGAAACCCTGGACATTCAGCGAATCATAGCCTGCGTCATACAATTCTTTGTTTGAGTAGGGGATATCCATGCCCAGAATCTCCGCCGATTTAAACAGCCGGTCGGTGTGCTCCTGGTGCTTGAAAATCTGACCTCCGTACGCGCGCTCACCTTCAAAAACGCAAGAAGCATAGTGCAAACCGTGGGACAGGATGTGCAAGCGACCGGCATCCCAATCGACCAGTTCACCGTTGTACCAAAGTTTTCCACCCAGCTTATCAAACGGAACGGTTGCCATAACGAAGACTCCACAACGCGCAAATTTC
>PAHJ01000110.1 GCA_002705565.1 Geminicoccus sp.
CACCGGCGCGCGCATTTTGAACATGAGGGAATCAGGGTAGTAGCCGAAATCATAAATCCAACGATCCACGGCAAAGATGGCGAGGATGATCAGTATGGAAATAAAGAGGAACTGGCGGGCTTTCAGTATGCGGGTCACACCCTCGGCAAAGTCCCGACTGACCAGCCCGAAGACGCCGCGCAGAGCCAGAGCGATCCCGTGGGTCAGAGCGCTGGATGCTACATCAATGGCGCGCCAGAGCCGGTCCAGCCCCTGCTCGAACAGGCGCGCGGGCGCGAAGCCATGCCAGGATTGAGGCAGCAGGCGAAAGCGCAGCTGCGTTCGGTCCGTGAGCCCGTCGCTGTCCCGCGGCGCACCGATCGCCAGTGTCAGCCGGTCGAATACGATCGCCATGAACACGATGCACATGCCCGCCTCAAAGGCCCATCCGACCTTGAGCTTGAACAGGGCCTTGTAGACTTCCCGTCCCAGACCGCCTGTGCCGATAAAGGCTGCCAGAACGGCCAGCCCCAGCGCCATCATAATGGTTTGGTTGATGCCCAGCACGATCGAGGGTGTTGCCTGCGGAATCTGGACCTTGAGCATGGTTTGCAGCCGGGTTGAGCCGAAGCTCTGCGCAACCTCGACCGAGGTCGCCGGAACCTGACGAATGCCGAGGTTGGTCAGGCGCACCACCGGTGGCATGGCGTAAATGATGATCGCCATCGCCGCCCCGGTATTGCCGATGCCAAAGAGGAAAATAGCGGGTAGCAGATAGACGAAGGCCGGCATGGTCTGCATGGTGTCGAGGATGGGCCGTACGGCCGATTCAACCCGGTCATTCTGTGAGCACCAGATCCCCAATGGGATGCCTAGAGCCACGGAAATCACCACCGAAACGCCCATCAGCGCCAGCGTGGACATGGCCGGATCCCACATGTCCATCGCGCCCCAGAACATCACTGCCAGAGCCGTAAACAGCCCCAGCCGAAGCCCGCCAAAGCGCAAGGCTGTCAAACTCAGTGCCGCGACGACAAAGGGCCAGGGGCGGACTTGCAAAAAGTATTCGACCTCGTCGATAAAGCTGGTGATGACCTTGGCAATCGCGCGGGTTGTGGAGCGCACATTGGCCTTCAGCCAGTCTTCGCCGACATTGATCGCCGCGATGAAATCAATCCGCTCAGCGATGGCATCGGGAAAGCCGAAACGGAAGCCGAAGATTTGGTAAACCAGGATTGAAACGATCAGTCCAATACTGCCCAGACCGAGCACGGTATAGTTGACCCCACCAATGACAAACAGTCGGGCAAGGTCAAAGCTGGAGCGGTCAGAGGGAACGTTTTGTGTCATGGTGAACCCGAGTGTTACTAGGAAAGGCGTCTGCAGGGATCGAAACAACCTGCGTTCAAGTTTGCCCGAAGCGAGCGAACAGGAAGAGCAACAACAGGCTGCAAAACACTGATACACCGATCTTGGCAGGTCAAGATCGACAGTTCTTGCCGTTCGCGTGGTTTAGCGGTTGCATCGCGGCGTGGTTGAGGCATGGTTTTGCGACGAAATGAACGGCAGAAGCCGGATTGAAGCCCACGAGGGAGCGCTACAACCATGCACGATATGACACAAAACTACGACTGGAGCTTTCCGATCCCTGTGCTTTTTGGGCCTGGACGTTTAGCGGAGCTGGGCGGGATTTGTGCAGGGCGGGGGGTGAAGCACCCGTTGATTGTCACCGACCGCGCCAGCCGAGATCTACCCTTTGTTCAAGAAGCGCAGGCAGCGGTTGCCAAGGCTGGCCTGACCTCTGCTGTCTTCAGCGACGTATCTCCCAACCCCACAGACCATGACGCGAAGACGGGGTTGCAGGTCTATCTCGACGGGGGCCACGACGCGGTGATTGCGCTCGGTGGCGGCAGCGGGATGGATGCAGGCAAGGCAATAAGCCTGCTGGCTGGCGCGCCGGAACGTGGGCTTTGGATCTTTGATTATGACACGGATGTCGATGAAAGCCTCACCGCTGCTGACTTTCCGCCGCTAATCTGTATCCCCACCACCGCTGGGACAGGTGCAGAGACCGAAAGCACCGCTATGGTCACCGATACGCAGGCCTACATCAAGCGCTGTATCTGGCACCCAACCCACAAGCCAATGGCCGCTATCCTTGATCCTGCGGTGACCGTTGGACTGCCGCGCAACCTGACGGCGTGGACGGGGATCGACGCTATGGTCCACGCCATTGAAGCCTACTCCGTTCCCGATTTTCACCCCATGTGCGACGGCATGGCGCTGGAGGGGCTCAAGCTGGTGTATCGCTGGTTGCCAGAGGCCATCGAAAGCCCTGGATCCCTGCAAGCGCGGGGCGGGATGCTGACCGGGTCTTGTATGGCTGGCGTGGCTTTTCTCAAAGGGCTTGGGCTGGTTCACTCCATCAGCCATATGGTCGGCGCTGAATACAACACGCAGCATGGCCTGACCAATGCGGTGATTCTGCCGGTTGTACTGCGCTACAATGCGCCGATGATCAGCGCGCAGGTTGGACCGATGAGCGAGGCTATGGGGCTGGAAACACGCGATTTTGAAGGCTTCTACGCCGCGGTTTGCGCGCGCCTTGACGCCTGTGACATTCCCCGGTCTCTTGCTGATCTTGGTGTCGAGGAAAGCGCGGTTGAGCGCCTGGCTGAAAAAGCGCATGGCGATGCTGCAACGGGGACAAACCCACGACCGGCGACGCCGGCGGATATTGCAGTGTTGATCCGTGAGGCTTTGGCAGGCGCACGCTAGCCAAGATTGATTGATGCCCGGCTTCGGTCGGGCCGTCAGTCAAAGATATCCTCGATGGCATCGGCGGCGTCGTCCAGGAAGCGCTGTGCAAGGCTTTTCCGGCGTTTCTTCTTCTTGGATTTCTTGCCCGATGATTTCGACCCCTTGGATTTCCGATCCTTAGGGTCGTCATCGTCGTCGTCGTCATCATCGTCGTCATCGTCATTCTGGCTGCTGGCCGAGCCAGAACGCTCGTCGATCCATGCCAATCCAACCCCAAAGACACCGCCTTTGCGTTTCTCTGCGCTCGGGCTTTTGTCCGATTGGGCTCTGCTGCGGCGGGCAGCTGGGGGAGGTACCACCGCCACGGCGCCTGCTGCTGCTTGACCCTGCAAGGTTGCGCCTGAAACCATCTCCATCTGGTCCAGCGGCGCGCCACAGGCCGAACAGGTCAGCTTGTGCGCTGTCTGTCCTGCCAGCACAAAGGCCGTGCGGGTGCCGCAATAGGAGCAGGTCGCTATTTTGGTCGGATGGGTCATGGTTTTGAAGCTGCCACTTTGAGACACTGCGGAAATGGGTATTCAATACCGCGCGAGCAAGAGCCGTAGTCCCGAGTTCAGAGTCTGGGCTTTAGCTTCCTGTAGCAAGGTATTCCATGCGGGTTCCGGGCTGGATGGGTTCTTCGCACGCAGTGGCCAGGTCCGGGGCGTCCGCCTGACCCCTGACATAGTGATCAAACAGCCCCGTTGCCGCATGTTGCAGGATGTTGTTCATGCGGACCGAGTCCCAGATCAGATCGGCATAGTGCTCAAAGGGTGGGAACTCCAGCGTGTCATTGGCAGCAAAGCTCTCCATCGGCGCTGGCATGGGCGCTGCGGCGTTGTGCTGTGCACCGTCAAAGGTTAGCAGCGCACGGTCCGTATTGGTGCAGTCCTGCCAGATTTGCCGGATCCCCGTTTCGTAGCCTGATATGGCATCAGCTGACCCGCCCACTATCAGGGACGGCGTCGAAATTTTTGCCAGCCCGCGAGGGTCGAGGATGCCCACTTGCCGTCCCCAGGGCGCGATCGCAATCATCGCGGCAACGCGCGGGTCGGGTTGGTGCGCCGGGGTTTCTGTGTCGAGCAGCAAGCCCTTCATCAACGCCTGAGCCGCTTCGGGTGTTTGACTGAGAACCGGAGGCGCCAACTGCGCGCCCTGGGCCATCAGCACGCCATAACCGCCCATCGAGTACCCCACCAGACCGATGCGGTCGGTGGCCAATCGCGCCAGAACCGGATGCTGCACCGGCTCTCCAGCCGCGCTCGCTGATTGAGCTGCTGTTAGGGCGTGGAGAATAAAATGGATGTCTCGCGGACGATCCACCGCCACTGCTTCGGGAATGTTCTGGTCGTTGTAGGTGGAATCTGCGTGGTCGATGCTCACCACCGCGTAGCCTTTGGAGGCGAGATTTTCCGCCAGATGGGACATCAGGAACCGGTTCCCCGGATAGCCATGCGAGATCACCACCAACGGAAACTCTGCGGGCTGTGAAGCCGGCTCGGCGCCCTCGGCCGACAGTCCCCACAGTGCCACCGGCGTCACGCCGTCGCGCAACTCAGTATGGATGGGCGTGGGCTGAACTGGGGTTGCAGCTGGATAGAACATCTCCACTGTCAGCGTGCGGTCAGCCCGCGCTGGACCTTCGCCGGTCATCAGATTCACCACGCGCGGAACGTTAGCGTTCGTAAAGCGTAACGTGGCCCGTCCCACACCAAAGGACCCAGCCGCTGCCCGAGGCGGGGCATCTGGACGGATAAGATCGATGCGGTTCAAGGCAGTTGGTGCGGTCATGGTACAGGTGCTCGCTGGTTTTAAGACAGTCAGATGACGACATGTGGTGAAAGGCGAAAAAGGCGAAAAAACCCCCTAGTTGAGGCTTGTGTTCCCCAGACCGTGAACGCCTTGCTGGCTCAAATCAGCGACCAGGGCAGTCAGATCAAGGTCTTGAATGGCAGCGTCATTGTCGATTGCGAGGCGGGCAGCGGTGCCGGCGGCCTGTCCCATGGTCATGCATTGCGGCATGCCTCGCACAGAGGCGAAGGCCACCGCATCCGCTGAAATGATCCGGCCGCAGAACATCAGATTTTCAACAGTTGCGGGCATCAGTGAGCGGAATGGAATGGTGTAATACGTGCCCGCACCGACGGCGGCGTCATGGGTCATCTCGCCACTGCCGCGCATCACGTCGTCGACGGGGTTGTCACAGCACACAATGCCATCGAAGAAGCGGGAGCCACGGGCTAAATCTTCACCTGTGACGCGGTAAACGCCCTCAAGCTTGCGCGTCTCGCGGACACCGACGGTGGGGGAGAGCATGGCCATGTGAGCCTGTTCGAAGCCAGGCACTTCGGCGCGCAGAAACTGGGCCAGCTGATGACAGCGTCGGCGGCCTTCCTGGGTGGCGCGGGCTACGGCGTCCGGGTCGATGCCGTTGACCCCGCGCACGTGCACGGAGTTGCAGAACACGGTGCCTTTGTGAAAGCCCTTCATGAGGTAAAGCTGTGCCAGATCCGGGTGAAGGCGGTCTTCGGCGACGCCTTGCGCTGCGTATTTGGTGAAATAAGGGTCAGGCTCGGCAAAGGCCCGGTCCCAGTCCACACCCACCATGTGGAACGAGATTGTTACACCCATCATGCTGCCTTGCTCGTCGCCCAGCGTGTACGGCACGCCTGATTTGGCGGAGATGTCGCCATCCCCGGAGCAATCGATGACAATGCGGGGACGCACGGTAAACGGGCCATTGCGATTGACGCAGCGCACCGCGGCGATACGGTTTCCGCTCATCTCTGGCGCCAGCGCGGTAGCGTTCAGGCGCAACTCAACGCCTGCCTCCTCCAGCATCTCGAACATGGTCAGTGTCGCAATGTCGTGGTCGTAGATGATCTCCGGACCGAAATTTTCCAGCGTGCAGGTCCGTTTTTCGGCTGCTGGTGGATCCATGCGTTCCAGTCGCTGGGTTAGCTCCTCCAGCAGGCCGCCAATAATGCGGTCGACCGGGTAGCCTCCACCCCATGGCATGCCAGGGCAAAAAGCCATGACGCCACCAACCTTGCTGGTGGCTTCGACCAGCACCACGCGCAGCCCTTTCCGTCCCGCAGCCACAGCGGCCCCAAAGCCCGCAGTGCCCCCGCCGACCACCAGCACGTCAGTGTTCATTTCCGTCTCAGTCATCGCGTTCTCTACCCGAAAAATGCGGAGGATTACCGCCTGCGGTCCTGACCCTCTTGGGTGGAGGTTTGCCTGATCATCTGGCCCGTGTCAGCAGGGTAATGTCCGCAGAGCTTGGGATCATGCCCGTGGACACAAAGGCCTCGTGGTTGTTGACCAGCTTGGTTTGCTCATAGAGATAATTGACCATGATCCCCGCCGATTGGCGCAGCCCGCGTTCGGACGTGTCTGCGCCCCAGTGCATGGCGTGCAGGATGGCCCCGTTGCGCAGGTGAAAGCGGGAAACGGGGTCCAAGGGGTAAATGCCGCGCTTGGCGTAGAGAAGGTATTGCGCGCATTGGCGCAGCAGTTGTTCGCGGTATTCCTCGAGCGCCTGACTGCCGTCGGTCTCGACGATGGTGCGGATTGTTTCGGCCAGCGGTGCATTTTCCTGCCCCAGCCAGCGCATGAAACCCGGTACAGGCGAGAGGGTCGCAAATTTTTTCAGGCTAGGCTCTTCGTCCTGCAGCAGACTGACCACCTGCTTGAGCAGGCTATCCCCGAAGGAGACTGAGCGCAGGCCGGTGTGACAGTTGGAAATCGAGTAGAAAATCGCCGTGTCCACGCGCTGATCTGCGCCGCTTACCGGTTCATTCAAAACCGCCTGGATCGACGACGCTAACCCGTTGGTCAGCGCAACCTCGACGAAGATCAGCGGTTCGCCGGGCAGGGCAGGATGGAAGAAGGCAAAACAGCGCCGATCGCTTTCCAGCCGACGGCGCAGGTCGTTCCAGTCACGGATTTCGTGCACGGCTTCGTAGTCGATGAGCTTTTCGAGGATGTAGGCGGGCGTTTCCCAGTCCAGTTGACGCAGCTCAAGAAAACCCTTGTTGAACCAGAACCCAAAGAGGTGCTCAAAGTCGCGGTCTACAGGCTTGAGGTCCGGATTGTCGCGCAGCGCGTCAAAAAGATCTTCGCGCATCTTTATGAGAAAAAGCGTGCCGCCGGGAACCGTGTTGATCAGGCGAAACAGATCGAGGCGACGGGATTCCGACGCCCTTAAAAATGCCTGCGCGGCATCGGGGCCGGGGTTGGCCTGATAGGCTTCTATGACTTTGTTCAACCGCGCGGGGTCAGGGCCGTAGTCGGTGAGCAGACCTTCAAACAGTACCGCACGCTTTTCGCGGTTCAGTGTTCGATATTCTTCGATGAGTTCAAGTGCCAGAGCGGAGCCCGATGCTTCACCGCTGCGGCGCAGGATTTCGTCTGCCAGCTCAAGGATACCGCGCTGAGAGCGCCGGAAGAAACGCGCGTCCAGGCCCAGCGGTAGTAAGTCCTCAATGGATGCCAAAAAGTTGATCATCTGCTTGCCCATCTCCCCTTGATGAAAGAAATGCTACGCAAGATTCGGTCCGGCTTACCAGCGTTAATCTAGTTTTTGACATTATTCGTGCCGGATTTCTCGGTGCTTTCGCGGAATGTTGAGGCAAAGTGTCAAAAATCTCTATATTCGCGGGCGAACAACTTACCAGGCGAGGAACAACGGCGATGGCGCAGTGGCAGTTTTGGGTGGATCGGGGCGGCACGTTTACCGATTTGGTGGCCTGCACGCCCGAGGGCGACTTGCGCACCCACAAGCTGCTTTCTGAGAACCCTGAACAATACAAGGACGCGGCCGTTCAGGGCATTCGTGACTTGCTTGGACTGGGCGCAGAGGAGGACATCCCTCCCGGCGTGATCCATAGCGTGAAGATGGGAACCACGGTGGCCACCAACGCTTTGCTGGAACGCAAGGGTGAGCCAACGGTGCTGGTTACCACCGCTGGCCTCGAAGACCTGCTGCGCATCGGCTATCAAAATCGCCCCCGCCTGTTTGACTTGCACATTCGTCTGCCAGAGCTGCTGTATCAGCAGGTGATCGGCGCCGATGAACGTTTGGACGCCAAGGGTACGGTTCTGACACCGCTCGACCAGAAGGGCCTGCGCGCAGAAATGCAGGCGGCCTATGATGCAGGCCTTCGCTCGGTCGCCATCGCCTTTCTCCATGCCTACCGGTTCCCCGCTCACGAGGTTATCGCCGGGGCCATCGCCCGCGACATCGGGTTTAGCCAGGTGTCGCTGAGCCATGTTGCCAGTCCGCTTATCAAGCTGGTCGGGCGCGGAGATACGACGGTGGTGGATGCCTATCTCTCGCCCGTGCTGCGCCGCTACGTCGGTCAGGTGCGGGACGCGCTGGGCCCCGCCATTTCCGCACAGGCGCGACTGATGTTCATGCAGTCCAACGGCGGCCTCGCAGACGCCGATTTCTTTGAAGGCAAGGACGCTGTCCTGTCAGGCCCGGCGGGCGGGGTTGTTGGCATGGTTCGGTCGGCTGAG
>PAHJ01000111.1 GCA_002705565.1 Geminicoccus sp.
ATTACAAGCGCCAAAATTTTCAAACCAAAAAAGACTGGTTCAAGAAAACCCATTTTGAAAAACTCACTTACCTATACAGAGCACAAATTGTAATTATTTTTCACCTATGATTTTAGTAACGATAAATTTGGGTTTTCTTTGCAATAATCCTGATTTCTTATACGTTCTAATTGTTAAAATTTGGCAGATCTCAAGTGAATCCTGATCAAAAAATAAAAACAACACTAGAATTATTTAATCGTAGGTATGCCGTCGCTCTTTTCTCCATTTTGTGGAGCAATGAAACGCGTGGAATTAGCCAGAATCTAGACGAAATTTACAGTGGATGGCAGATATTGCGTCCCTCTCGAACCACTTTCAGCATCTTGGTTAAAGAATTTGAGCGCACGGAAGTGATAAAAATTTCTTCTGGCAGCAAAAAAAGCGAGAAGGTGATCTCGATTAACAAGGATTTTATAAAATATTCGAAGGTCGGAGATGATCTTTCAATCTCCGAATTTTTGAAGAACATATCGGATCAAATCAGTGTTACCTCGGGCTCACTGAGTTAGTGGGCGCATGCCGTCCACTTTTAGTGGTGGGCAGCACCATAGGTAATTGGCGCAATATGGTACATTGTGAGAGTATTTTAAAACTCCGAGCTCGCACCCTCAGTCGGCCTGACCACCCATGAGCGGGGTGACAATCAACCCCGCATACGTCCACCATTTGGATCGTAAACGGGCGCACCCATGATTTCCGCGTCATGCAAATCACCCAGTATCTCAACCTTTACCTTCGCACCAGCTTCGGCATGGGGGATGGCAACATAGGCCATGGCCATGGACTGGCCCACGTGGTGGGCGTAGCTGCCAGACGTGATGTAGCCCACAGCTTCACCGCCGACCAAGAGAGCCTCGTCGAGTGTGACGTCGATAGGAGTGTTGATGGTGAGTGTGACCAGCTTGCGCTCCACGCCCTCAGCTATGAATTCTTCAGTCGCCGCCTTGCCCACAAAGTCCTTGTTCCAGTTGATGAAAGCATCCATTCCCGATTCAACGGCGTTGAAATCAGGCCGGAATTCAAGCCCCCACGCGCCCCAGCCCTTTTCCAGCCGCAGCGACATCAGCGCCCGATTGCCATACCAGCGATAACCCAGGTCGGCCCCCGCTTCTTCGATGGCCTCGGACAGCACCAGCAGGTATTGCGGGCGACAGTAGACCTCATACCCCAGCTCGCCAGAGAAGCTGATCCGGTTGAGGATCACAGGTACACCGCCAACAAAAGTCCGCACGCTGTCGCGGAACTTGAAGGCACCTTCGGAAACGTCCAGTCGAGTGATACGTTGCAGCAGTTTACGGGATTTGGGGCCTGAGAGCGCAATGCCGTGCCAATCACTGGTCTGGTTCTCGTGCCACACGCCATCGGTCAGCGTCTGAGCGAAAAACCGGCTGTGAGCGTCCTGCATGGCACCAGAACCGAACAGCATGAAGTGCTCTTCACCCAGACAAGCCACCGTCAGATCTCCGTATAGACGGCCTTTGCCGGTGAGCATGGGTGTCAGGGTGATGCGCCCCGGTTTGGGGATGTGACCGGCCATGGTCTGGTTGAGCCATTCGCGCGCTCCTGGGCCTTTGATCTCGTGCTTGGCAAAGTTGGCGATTTCGATACCGCCGACCCCGCTGCGCACCGCCTCAACCTCCCGGGCAACGTAGTCGTGCGAGCGGTTGCGCTCGAAGGTAGGGTCTTCCCAGGCGTCTTCGGGGCTGTCAGCGAACCACAGCGCATGCTCCAGGCCAAAGGCCTGCCCCATGCGTGCGCCTTTCGCCACCAGCCGGTCGTAAAGCGCCGTCGTCTGCTGGCGACGCCCCTTGGGCAGGGTTTCGTTCGGGAATGTCATGACGAAGCGGCGTTCATAGTTCTCGGTTGACTTAACGGTCCCCCAATCCGGGCTCGCCCACGTGCCAAAGCGGGCAACATCCATCGCCCAGACGTCAATCGAAGGCTCTCCGTCGATCATCCATTCTGCCATGGTCAGGCCAACCCCGCCGCCCTGACAGAACCCGGCCATGACGCCTACGGCACACCAGTAATTGTGCATGCCGGGCACGGGACCGATCATCGGGTTACCGTCGGGGCCAAAGGTGAAGGGGCCGTTGATGGCCTGACGAATTCCGGCATTAGCCAGTTCCGGCCAGCGTTCAAACCCAAGCTCCAGCCGGTCGGCGATGTGCTCAAGGTTCGGATTGAGCAGCTCGTGCCCAAAGTCCCACGGTGTGCCGTCAACCTTCCACGGAATGCCCACCGGCTCATAAGTACCGATCAGCATGCCGTCCCGCTCCTGCCGGAAGTACATGTTCGCCTCGTAATCGATCCCGCACGGCAAGCGCGACCCCCACTGGGCGACCTGGTCAATACGTTCGGTCAGCAGATAGTGGTGCTCCATGGGCTGCACGGGGAAATGCAAACCCGTCATATGTCCAACCTCTCGCGCCCACAGCCCACCGCAGTTAACGATGTGCTCGGCGTTGATCACTCCCTGGGGCGTAGTGACGTCCCAGGTGCCGTCCGCGCGCTGCGTTGTCGCGGTCGCAGGCGTGTGGGTGAAGTACTGCGCGCCATAGTGCCGCGCGGCTTTGGCGAAGGCGTAGGTGGTGCCTGATGGGTCGAGGTCACCGTCCTGATCATCCCATAGGACAGCGTGATAGTGTGACGGATCAACCAGCGGATGACGCTCGCCCAGTTCCTTGGGCGAGATGAATTCCTGTTGCAGCCCCATGTAGCGCGCTTTAGACCGCTCCCGCTTGAGGTAGTCGTACCAGGTCTTGTTGGACGCCAGATAGAAACCGCCGGTCAAATGCAAGCCGATATCCTGCCCTGACAGCTCTTCGACTTCCTTGTAAAGCCCAATGGTGTAACTCTGCAGGCGCGAGATATTTGGGTCGGAGGAAATCGTGTGGATCTGCCCCGCTGCGTGCCAAGATGACCCGGACGTCAGCTCGTCCCGCTCCAACAACACCGCGTCTTTCCACCCGAATTTCGCCAGGTGGTACAGGATCGAACACCCCACGACACCGCCGCCAATAACGACGACTTTGGCATGAGACGGCAGGGCTTTTTTGGCGCTGTGGCCTTCTTTGATGAACTCAGGCATGGGAGGGAGGCTTTCAGGTCGTGTTGTTATGTATTTGAGCGGTGATTCAGGATCAGTACCACGCGTCGGGCAGCTCTTCCTTGCGTCGGGCCACGTAGGCTTCCAGCTCTTCACGCTTGGCCGCATCCAAGGCGGGGGGTTGATACTCGCCGAGCATGTGGTTCCACCGTTCAAAGGCACGCTGGCGCATGTCTTTGGCACCGCCCGCCTCCCAGTTTTCCACGTTGTCGCTGTTGCTCAGCTGCGCTTCGTAAAAGGCATCGCTGTAATTCGCCATGGTGTGCGCAGAGCCTAAGAAGTGGCCGCCGGGTGCGACTTCTTCAAACGCGCTCCGGGCAAAGGCGTTGTCATCATCCTGAAGTCCGACGCCAAGCAGCTTCTGATAGCCGCCCAGCCGGTCAGCATCCATGATCAATTTCTCGTAGCCCGTGCTCAAACCACCTTCGAGCCAACCGGCCGCGTGCAGGGTGAAGTTAGAGCCCGCCAGCATGGTTGAATGCATGGAATCCGCGCTCTCGTAGGCCGCCTGCGCATCCTCAATTTTGCTGGCTGTCAGCGAGCCACCGCAGCGTAGCGGCAGGCCCAGCCGCCTGGACAGCTGGCCAATCATGTAATTCGACAGCACCGGCTCAGGCATGCCAAAGGTCGGCGCGCCGGTGCGCAGTGACATCGAGGAGAGGAAGTTGCCCATAACGAACGGGGCGCCGGGTCGAATAAGCTGGGCAAAGGCGCAAACCATCATCGACTCAACCACCGCCTGGCACACAGACGCCGCCGTGCTCACCGGCCCCATCGCACCGGTCAGGATAAACGGCGTCACCACCATCGCCTGCCCGCGCCCAGAATAAACCTGCACGGCCTGGCTGACCACGCGATCGACCAGCAGAGGCGAGTTGGTGTTGACGTTGGCCATGATGCAGACATCGCGCTCAAGCCGATCTGCGCCGAACAGGATATCGATCATATCCACCGTATCCTGTGCCCGGCTCATCTCCGTAATGGCGCCCAGAAACGGCTTATCACTCAGCGTCATTTGCGCAAACACCATGTCGAGGTGGCGCTTGGAGACGGGAATGTCGGTTGGCTCACAAATCACAAACGAGCCGTGATGCAGGTTCGGGTGCATGTAGACGAGCTTGAGAAGCTTTTCATAGTCGTCAAAGGTGGCGTAGCGGCGGCCACCTTCGAGATCACGCACAAACGGCGCGCCGTAGATCGGCGCAAACACCTGATTGGTGCCGCCTATGGTGACGGAACGCTCGGGGTTGCGGCTGTGTTGGACGAATTCGCTCGGGGCCTTGGCGACCAGATCGCGGATGAACTGGGCGTCGGCCTTAATCAGATCACCATGTTCGCCCGTTGGCTCCACCCCTGCCTTGCGCCAGATTTCGAGCGCAACCGGATCATCCCGGAACGCCACGCCGATGTTCTCGATCATCCAGTCTACCTGGGTCTCAAGCTTCTCCAGCTGTGCTTCATCTAGGGGATCGTAGAACGGCAGGGCACGGCGGATGTACGGCGACGCCACTGTCGCTGATTCAGCCTGTACCCCCCGGGTCGGGCGCGCGCGTCTGGCCATGGTCCGCCTCCTGTACATGACCCTAGCAGATTGCCTTGAATCGAAGGCCTTGTATTCCTTGAAAATTGATATGGTTTGGATAGGCTGTGTCTATGCAACGCCACAGTCATCTTATCCAGAACGCGCGCCTGATCATTGTCTTCGAAGCCGCTGCTCGGCTCCAATCCTTCACGCGCGCCGCCGACGAACTCAATATGCAGCAGCCTTCGGTGAGCGCCGCCATCCGGCAGTTGGAGGAGCATCTGAACCTGCGCCTGTTCAAACGCAGTCACCGCCGCATCGAACTCACCCGCGCGGGGCAGCGGTTGTTTGCTGATATTGCACAGCCCCTGGGCAGTCTCGAAGAATCGCTGGCGTCGATTAAGCAACAAGGTGCGCTGGACTACGTGACGCTGAGCACCTCGACGGCGTTTTCGTACTATTGGCTTATGCCGCGTGTTCCGGATTTGCGGCTGCACCACCCGGACATCGACCTGCGTATGCTCAACAGCGACAGCGACCCGGAACTGGCGCAGGACGATATCAGCCTGGGCATTCGCATCGGCAAAGGCGACTGGGTGGGCTACGAGTGTGTCAAGTTGGCTGAGGAGATCATCTACCCCGTCGCCAGCCCACAGTTCATCGGCAGCTTGGAGGATTTGAGTGGGCTTGAGGATCTGAGCGCGCGGCGGCTGATCCACCTCGAAGAGCCCGTTCGGCCGCGGCCAACGTGGTCACAGTGGTTCAGCCACCATGGTCTGGATAGCATCGCACTGCCCCGCGGCTTGCGTCTGAACGACTACGCGCTGGTTCTGCAAGCGGCGGTCTCGGGCGAAGGCTATGCCTTTGGCTGGGACCACATTGTCCGCACTATGATCCAGAGGCGCTTGCTGGTCGGGCTGACAGATTGGGCCTGGCATACTGGAAACGGCGTGCACCTGGTCTGGCCCAACGACCGCCCCCTCGCCCCCAAGGCCGAGCAAGTGCGCGACTGGATCGTGGCAACGACCGCTCACTAGGCACGAACGCGCTGACGACTAGGCCACAAAATCAGCAGCATCAGGATCGCAACGTCGACATCCAGCGCTACAATCGCCCAGGCCCACCAAGCCGGCACCGCCAGCAGCGGCATAAAGGCAAAGGCCACAAGCGCGCCTAGCAGTGCCACAAAGAACTGGATCCAAGCAACCCAGCGCGACCGGTTGAACAAACCCCAGGCCAGCAAAGCGTAAATCGGTGCCGCGGGAAGCAACATCTGTGCTGTTAGAGTGCCGAACCCGCCTGACGGCAAAACTGCAAACAGATGCAACGCGGCATTCAGGACCATAAGGCCCGCAGCAACACGATAAAAAAGAGGAAGAAAACGCATGATCGGCTCCAAAAAAATCATGGTTGAACAATTCAAGTAAACGTACGTTTAATTTTGTGCTGCATCAATCGCAACCAAAAAAGGCCTGCGCCCAAAGAGAACGCAGACCTTTCTGATGCCGAAACCTGACGATCGGAGGAGCAATCGTCAGGCGTCGGTATAGAGGTGTGGTGGCCTCATTAAAGGGTCAAGACGGGAGAGCGCCTGGACCCGGTTCTGCGCCAGCTGGACATTTGCCCAGGATGATCATGCCTAGCACCTCGTCTTTAGTGACGTCTTCGGTTCTTGCAGTGCCAACGGTCTGGCCGTTCTTCATGACCATGACCCGGTCCGCGAGGTCGAAAACATCGTGGATGTCATGGCTGATCAAGAAGATGCCGATACCATCGCGTTTCAAGGCCTGGATCAACTCACCCACCTGTTCGGTTTCTTGTGGTCCCAGAGCCGCTGTTGGCTCATCCATGATCAGGATTTGCGCGTTGAACAGAATGGCGCGTGCGATGGCAACCGATTGGCGCTGACCGCCAGAAAGCTTGGCCACCGGCTCCTTGAACCGTTCGAAGTTGGGGTTCAGTCGTCCCATGACCTTGCGGGCCTCAGATTCCATGGCGACATCATCCAAAGTGCCCCACCGCGTGAGGATTTCCCGACCCAGGTAGAGGTTAGCTGCTGCGTCCACATTGTCGGCCACAGCAAGCGTCTGGTAGATGGTTTCGATGCCGTAAGACTTGGCATCGCGTGGATTGTTGATGGTCGCGTGCTCGCCTTTAACAAAGATGTCGCCACTGTCTTTGCTGTAAGCACCGGACAGCACCTTGATCAGCGTGGATTTACCCGCACCATTGTGTCCTAGGATCGCCACAACTTCACCCGGAAACAGGCTAACGGAAGCCTGATCCACGGCCTTGATCCCACCAAAAGCAAGTGAAATGTCCCGCAGTTCGACCAAGGGTGTTTGGGATGTATTTTCTGTCATTGTTCTTTATCCCTATTTTGACCGCTTGCGGTAGACGGTATCCACCCACACGGCAAAAACCAACACAGTCCCCACCACGATTTGTTGGATGGCTGCATCAAACCCGATCAGCACCATTCCAGTCTGGAGCGACTGCATGACAACAGCTCCGAGTATCGCCCCATAAATGGTGCCAATTCCGCCTGAGAAAGACGTACCCCCAATCACGGCGGCCGCGATGACGTACAGCTCGTCCAGGGTGCCGAGGTTGTTGGTCGCCGAATTCAGTCGGGCCGACGCGATCACTGCTGAGAGACCACAAAGCATGCCCATCAGCGCAAAAATTCGGACCGTGACCCACCGTGTTGCAATTCCGGCCAGTTCAGCCGCCTCCGGATTGCCTCCAATGGCGAAAACGTAGCGGCCGAACTTGGTGCGTGTGGCGAGGAAAGTCATGCCAACACCTACCGCTAGCAGGATAATAACCGGGATCGCGAAACCGTGGCTGATGAAGATCTCGTTGATGGGGGTTTGGATGTTGTTGGCCGTGGCATACTGACGGACGATACCCTTGGGCCAGGGATAGGAATTGAC
>PAHJ01000112.1 GCA_002705565.1 Geminicoccus sp.
GATTTGACCCGGAAACAAGCGACAGGCCTCGATCACCAGAGCCGGGTTTCGTGCGGCAATCGTGCCCAGAATCACCCGTTCAATCCCTGCGTCGAGCCAGTGGCGAATATTCTCCAGTGTACGGATTCCGCCGCCGAGCTGCATTTTACCCGGAAAGGCTGCCCGAATGGATTTTACAGCATCATCATTCACCGGACGCCCTTCAACCGCGCCGTTGAGATCCACCACGTGCAGCCAGTCGCAACCTGCATCGGCAAAGGCTCGGGCCTGTGCGCCCGGATCTTCCCCATAGACCGTAACGGCATCCAGATCTCCGTAGAGCAGGCGAACAACCTGTCCTTCCTTGAGGTCAATGGCTGGAAAAAGGATCATGTCAGACGAGTTCCTTGGCGTAGTGATAACCGGCAATCCAGGTGCCATCGACAAAAGCGTACTGGGGCTGTGTGCCCCAGCGTGTGTAACCGCGGCCCTCGTAGGTCCGGATGGCGTTGGTCTGGGTTTCGCGCAGGTCCAGAGTCAGCGCCCGCAGACCGATTAGCTGGGCGTCAGATTCAACGGCGTCGATCAGCGCGTGGCCCAGACCCTTGCCGCGCGCCCACGTGGCGATAAAGGCCGAAGTCACCCGACCCAACATAGCCTGTGCTTCGTTGTTGCGTGGGTTGAGGTGCAGCTGGATTGATCCAGCAATCAGCCCATCCAGACGCGCGACAAAGACGCGGCGATCGGGAATCAGCATCAGACCCTGCCAGTAGCGTTCCAGCGTGTCCCGCGGCGGGGGCGACAGCCAGCCGAAACCGCCACCGGCATTAATCGCATCGACGGTCGCGTCACAAAGATCCTGCAAATCGCCTTCGTTTAGGCTTTCTGCCAGCGCCACGGCGCGACTGGCACCGGTATGCAAAGCTTCAGAATGCACAACGTTCACGGTTTCCATCCTAGGAATTGTGACAGTAGTTTTAGACCCACGGTCTGGCTCTTTTCCGGGTGGAATTGAGTTCCGATCATGGTGTCTCGACCCACCACGGCTGTCACGTCACCGGCGTAGTCAGTAACCATCAACTGGTGATCGGGCTGCGCGGTTTCAAAGGCGTAGGAGTGGACAAAGTAGACGTCCTCGCCCTCCAGCCCTGCCAAGACGGGGTGCGGTGGTCCGCTTTCGGTCAGCGTGTTCCACCCCATTTGCGGGATTTTCAGGCGGGGGTCACTGGGCTGAATGGGGACGATATCACCCGGGATCCAGCCAAAGCCTTCGTGAACCCCGTGCTCAAGCCCACGCGTCGCCATCAGTTGCATGCCAACGCAAATGCCAAGGTAGGGCTTGGCCTGGGTGAGGGTGAAATCGACGATGGCCTCATACAGCCCATCAATGGCCTGAACCCCGGCAAGGCAGTCCGCAAAGGCACCCTGACCTGGCAGCACCAAATAGTCAGCTCGCGCCACCGTTTCCGGGTCCGCCGTCACCGCCACAGGGCTCTGCGCCACACGCTCAAGCGCCTTGGCAGCGGAGCGCAGGTTGCCCGAGCCATAGTCAACAACGACAATCTTCATGGGTCAGCCGTCCAGCGCGCCTTTGGAAGAAGGAATTTGATCCGCAGCCCGCGGATCCGGGCTTGCGGCCATGCGCAGGGCCCGGGCGAAAGCCTTGAAGCAGGCTTCGGCCTTGTGGTGGCTGTTTACGCCATAGAGCACGGCGATGTGCACGTTGGCTTGCGCAGCGTTGGTCACGCCCTGAAAAAACTCACGGAACAGCTCGGTTTCCATGGTGCCAAGCGTCGGCATCTCGAATGTAGCGTCCCAGACCAGGTGCGGGCGGCCGGAGAAATCGACTACGGCCCGGGCCAATGCTTCGTCCATGGGAACGTAGGCGTGTCCGTAGCGGCTGATACCGCGCTTGTCGCCCAAAGCTTCTTTCAACGCCTGGCCCAGGACCAGACCCACATCTTCAGTGGTGTGGTGAGCATCGATATGCAGATCGCCCTTGGCCTCGATCGTCAGATCCATGAGCGCATGCTTGCCCAGCAGATCGAGCATGTGGTCGAGGAAGCCGATCCCGGTCGAGATCTGGTTCTTTCCGGAACCGTCCAGGTTGAGGGTCAACGAAACGTCCGTTTCGCTGGTTTTGCGCTGCAAAGATACGGTCCGCGCGGATGAAGCCATGGGGCATACTCCGTGGATACTGGTGGTGGTGGCTCTATGTAGCAGGGTCTGCGGCGCCGGTCCAACCACCGCTGCGCCTTGCGGGCCAGCCCCGCGCGTCTTACCTCTGTTGGCAAAGCAAATGACAAACAATTCGGGAAACACCACGCTTATGAGCGATGAAAACGTGATGCATGGCACCACCATCTTATCCGTCCGCAAAGGTGATGAAGTCGTTGTTGCTGGGGACGGTCAGGTCAGCCTTGGCCCCACGGTGATGAAGGGCTCGGCGATCAAGGTGCGGCGCCTGGGCAAGCGCAACGACGTGATCGGCGGCTTTGCAGGGGCGACGGCGGATGCCTTTACCCTGTTTGAGCGGCTCGAAGCCAAGCTCGAAACCTACCCCGGACAGCTGGTCCGTGCTGCGGTTGAGCTGGCCAAGGATTGGCGGCAGGACCGCTACCTGCGCCGTCTGGAAGCCATGCTGATTGTGGTGGACGGAGAACACTCGTTGATCGTCACGGGAACCGGGGACGTGGTCGAGGCGGAGTCTGACGGCGTGCTCGCCATTGGTTCGGGCGGCAACTACGCACTGTCTGCGGCGCGGGCGCTGATTACGGTTGAGGACGACCGAATGACAGCCGAAGAAATTGCCCGACGATCCATGAAAGTCGCCGGCGATATTTGTGTCTACACCAACCATTCAGTGCGCCTCGAAAAGCTCGAAAACAAAGCGGGAAGCAAATAACCATGGCCAACACCAACTTTTCACCCCGTGAAATCGTTTCAGAGCTGGATCGCTTCATCGTCGGTCAGGGCGGCGCCAAGCGCGCGGTTGCGGTTGCCCTGCGCAACCGATGGCGGCGGCAGCAACTCACCGACAATCTGCGCGATGAGGTGTTGCCCAAGAACATCCTGATGATCGGGCCAACCGGCTGCGGCAAGACCGAGATCGCCCGGCGCCTGGCCAAACTCGCCAACGCGCCCTTCATCAAGGTGGAGGCGACCAAATTCACCGAAGTCGGCTACGTTGGTCGTGACGTGGAATCGATTGTCCGCGATCTGGTTGAGCTCTCTATCACCACCACCCGCGAGCAGCAGCGTAAGGCGGTCAAAGCCAAGGCGGAAATCATCGGTGAAGATCGGCTGATCGACATTCTGACCGGGGCCGAGGCCAACAACGACACCAAGCAGAAATTCCGGAAAATGCTGCGTGAGGGCAAATTGGACGACCGTGAGGTCGAAGTGGAATTGAACAACAAATCCGGCGGCGGTTTACCCTCCATGGATATCCCCGGCATGCCCGGCTCGCAGATGGGCATGATCAATATTGGCGAAATGCTTGGCGGTCTGGGTCAGCGCAAGGTTAAGCGCACGTTGAAGGTTAACGAGGCGTACGAGCAGCTCGTCGAGGAAGAAGCCGACAATCTGATCGATCAGGAAGACCTGACCCACACCGCCATTGAGCGCGTGGAAAATGACGGCATTGTCTTCCTCGATGAAATCGACAAAATCGCCGTGAATTCAGAGGTGCGCGGCGGCTCGGTGAGCCGGGAAGGGGTGCAGCGGGACTTGCTGCCGCTGATCGAAGGGACGACGGTTACGACCAAGTACGGCCCGGTGAAGACTGATCATGTGCTGTTCATTTGCTCAGGTGCCTTTCACCTCTCCAAACCCAGCGATCTGCTGCCCGAATTGCAGGGGCGCATGCCCATCCGCGTGGAGCTGAGCCCTTTGACCCGCGACGACCTCAAGCGTATTCTGGTCGAGCCGGAAAACTCGCTGATCAAGCAGTACGTGGCCCTGCTGGCGACTGAAGGTGTGACGCTGGATTTCGACGATGGTTCGATTGATGCACTGGCGGATCTATCGGCGGAGATCAATCAAACGGTCGAAAACATTGGGGCACGGCGTTTGGCAACGGTGATGGAGCGCTTGCTCGAAGAAATCTCCTTCTCCGCACCCGATCGCAGCGGCGAAACCATTCAAATTACCGAAGACAAGGTTCATGGCGAAGTTGGTGAGCTGGCCAAGGACGCCGATTTGAGCCGCTTTATCCTCTAAGGCTTAAATCAGGGCGTTTTCCACTGCATGGGCTGCAGGTCACCGCGCAAATACAGCGGGTGACCTGGCTCTCCGTGCTTGGTCAGGGTAAAGGCTTTGAGCGGGAAGTGTGCCAGCAGGTCTTGCAGCTGCGCCGACCGGTCCAAATGCGCCCCATGCGTCCCCCAGCCACAGAGCAACGTCCCGCCAAGCTCATGAACCGCTGTGGCGGTCGCCAAAACCGTAGCGTCGTTTTCGGGGCCAACCGGGTCCGGATGCGCACGCATGTTTTTTGGGTCCGTGGCGCGGTAGGCAAAGGCGTTCAGCACGATGACCTCGCCAAAACCCCACCCCGCAGCGTAGCGCCGGCATTTGGCCACCGTGGGATCATCCTTGAGCTCATCGGCGGTGCTGGGGTTGAGCAGGATAAAGGCGATGACCGGCTTATCCTGATCCAGTAGGCCCGCCGGCCGCCGCAGAAAGTAGCGGTGCGAACGGTCGGGTGACCACGTGGTGTTGGTACCCGGGAACAGGATATCGCTGGTGATCGCCACGGGTTTAGGGCCGAACCTGGCCCGAGCCTTCAACCAAGTACTTGTAGGAGGTCAGCTGCGCAGCCCCGACCGGTCCGCGCGCGTGCATCCGCCCCGTGGCAATCCCGATTTCCGCGCCCATGCCGAACTCCCCGCCGTCGGCAAACTGGCTTGAGGCGTTGTGCATGACGATTGCGGCATCAACCTCGCGCTGGAACCGCGCAGCGGCGCTGGGGTCGCTGGTGATGATGGCTTCGGTGTGATTGGAGCCGTGGACATTAACGTGGCTGATGGCCTGGTCGAGATCGCTGACAACCCGGACAGAAAGCACCGAGTCGAGGTACTCAGTGTCCCAGTCCTCAGGCGTCGCGGCGGAGATACCGTTAATGAGCGCCTGGGTCGCTTCATCGCCGCGAATATCATCGCAGCCCGCCGATTTCAGCGCTTCAACCGCACGCGGCAGGAACTGCTGCGCCACGTCCTGATGCACCAGCATGGTCTCCATAGCCCCGCAAATGCCGGTCCGGCGCATCTTGGCGTTGACCACAATCTGCTCAGCCATGCCAAGGTCGGCTAGGGCGTCGATATAGGTGTGGTTGATGCCGTCGAGGTGAGAGAACACTGGCACCCGCGCCTCGGACTGCACGCGCTCGATCAGGCCCTTGCCGCCCCGCGGCACGATTACATCCACATACTCCGCCATTTTCAGCAGCATGCCTACGGCTTCACGGTCAACAGTCGGCACGCGCTGCACGGCCTGGGTTGGCAGATCAGCGGCGTGCAGGCCTTCCTGCATGCATTCGAGGATCACGCCAGACGAATGAAAGCTGTCTGAGCCCCCGCGCAGGATTGCGGCGTTTCCCGCTTTCAGACACAGCGCCGCTGCGTCTGCGGTCACATTCGGGCGGCTTTCGTAGATGATGCCGATGACCCCCAGCGGTACCGCAACCCGGCGAATGCGCAGGCCGTTGGGCCGCACGGTTGTCTCCAGCTCTTTGCCAACCGGGTCGTCGAGATCGGCCACCAGAGCCACGCCAGCAGCCATGGCTTCGATCCGTTCGGGGGTCAGCAGCAGACGGTCGAGCATAGCCTTGCTCAGGCCTTTCTCTTCGCCCGCCTTCATGTCAATTTCATTGGCGGCCACGATGTCGACAACCCGCGCACGGATCGCCTTAGCGGCGGCGTCCAGCGCCCGTTTCTTTTGTGTAGCCGGGGCGAGAGACAGCGTATGCGCCGCGGCGCGAGCGGATTGTCCCAAGCCGTTCATGGTGTCTTGCAGGCTCATGGCGTGCTCCTTTGCCAATCAAAAGATGCGAATGATCTTAGAACAGTGCCAAATCGTCAGCATGGATCAAGTTCGGACCGCGTGTTTCGCCGAGAAAACTGGCGATGTCAGCGCTGCGTTTTCCGGCGATCACAAGCGCTTCCTGGCTGTCGTAGATGGCAATTCCGCGCCCGATGTCGCTGCCGTCCAGCCCACGAAGCTGCACTGTATCGCCCCGGCCAAAGACCCCGTCGACTTGCGAAACCCCGGCCGGCAGCAGTGATTTTCCCTGCCGCACAGCCCGCGCCGCGCCGTCGTCCAGTACAAGCACGCCGTTCCCAGAAAGTGCCCCCACCAGCCAAGCCTGTCGCGCTGAATGCCGCGACAGCGCAGGCTTGAACAAGGTTGCCTTCGCCCCTTCGCGCAGGGCCTTCAGCGGGCGAAGCCCGCTACCGTCTGCGATGATCATGGCACAGCCTGCCCCAAGCGCGATTTTGGCAGCGGCCAGCTTGGTTACCATGCCACCGTTGGAATAGGCGCTGCGCTCTACCCCGGCCATGGCTTCGACTTCTGGCGTGATGCCGGTGGTGATCAGCGGTAGGTGTTCGGCGCTGGTCTCGGTCTTGGGGTTGCCAGTATAGAGGCCGTCGATATCGGAGAGCAGCACCAGCAGGTCCGCCCCCACCATGCCGCCCACCCGCGCCGCCAGCCGGTCGTTGTCGCCAAAGCGGATTTCGGCTGTTGCGACCGTGTCGTTCTCGTTCACCAGCGGGATCGTACCCCAGTCCAGCAAACGGTTCAGTGTCGCGCGCGCGTTCAGATAACGGCGGCGGTCTTCGGTGTCTTCCTGGGTGAGGAGGATTTGACCCACCCGCAGGTCCTGTTCAGCAAAGCAATCGGCATAGGCTTCTGCCAGTCGGATTTGTCCCAGCGCTGCAGCGGCCTGTTTCTCATCCAGCCCCAGCTGTGTCGGCTCTCGCCCCTGCAGCCGCAAACCAACGCGTATCGCGCCGGAGGATACCAGCACCACGCGCCGCCCGGCTTTGACCAGCGCTGCGATGTCATCCACCAGTGCCGCCATCCATTCCCGACGGATCGAACCGTTCTCCCGGACCAGCAATGCAGAGCCAACCTTGACGATGACGGTTGGCGCTTCGTCCATGGCCTGTTGGGCGGTTTCAACGGTGGTCAGGGCGTCCATGGCTCTTCGACCTCGCCTTTGGCCACACGTCGGTCTTCGGCGCGCTGGGCATCGGCCATGTTGGCCAGTTCATGCAGGATGGCATCGACGCCTTCGCCGCTGACCGCAGACATGATCCAAACCTTTTTGCCGCCCGCTGCCTCGGACAGGCTCCGCGCCTGATCTTCGGCCAACTCTTGACCGATGGCGTCGGCTTTGTTCAGTGCCAGCACTTCGGTTTTCTCAGCCAGATCACCGCCATAGAGTTCCAGCTCCTGGCGCAGCTTGAGATAGGACGCGCCAAGGTCGTCTTCACAGCCATCGACAATATGCAGCAAGCCCGCCGAACGCTCCACGTGACCCAGAAACCGTGTCCCCATGCCTGCCCCTTCAGACGCGCCTTCGATCAATCCGGGAATGTCCGCGATCACGAAACTCCGGTTCTGAATGGCCGCAACGCCAAGGTTGGGATGTAGCGTGGTAAAGGGGTAATCAGCGATTTTCGGGGTCGCTTTGGAAACCGCCGAGAGAAACGTGCTCTTGCCGGCATTGGGGAAGCCCAGCAGGCCGATATCGGCGATCAGCTTGAGATGCAGCCAAACCCAGCGCTCTTCCCCCGGATAGCCCAGGTCACGTCGACGAGGGGCTCGGTTGGTCGAGGTCTTGAAGCGTGCATTGCCAAAGCCGCCATCACCGCCCTTGGCAATCATCACCCGCTCGCCTGGTTCGGTCAAATCGGCCAGCACAGACTCGCCAAATTCGTCGAGAATTTGGGTGCCAACCGGAACCCTCAGCGTCACAGACTTGCCTGCCGCACCGAATTTGTTAGCGCTCTGTCCATTTTTGCCGCGTTCGGCCTTGTAGTGCTGGACATAGCGGTAGTCGATCAGCGTGTTGAGGTTTTCAACCGCTTCGACATAGACATCCCCGCCTTTGCCGCCATCCCCGCCGTCCGGCCCGCCGAATTCGACGTACTTTTCCCGTCGGAAGGATATGATACCGCTTCCGCCGTTGCCCGAGGCAATAAACACTTTGGCCTGATCTAAGAACTTCATGACTGCGACTTATACGATGCGGAACGGGTGCGAAAAAGAAACAAGGGGTGCCTGAACGCAAAAAGGGAGGCCAGCGGCCCCCCTTGTCCGAAAAATCTCAGGTTTCGGTCGCCTATTAAGCGCCCTTGATCCCAGTGATTTTCACGACGGTTTGGTGCTGGCGATGACCGTTGGTGCGACGGAAGTTCTTCCGGCGACGCCGACGAAATACGAGGATCTTACGCGTGCGCTTCTGCTCCATCACTTCGGCCGTGACGGAAGCGCCGGCAACTGTTGGAGTGCCCAGCGTGATTTTATCGCCTTCACCCACCATCAGAACCTGATCGAAGGTGATCGTATCACCCGCTTCAGCCTCAAGTTTTTCGATTGGGAAAACGGAATCGGCCTCAACGCGGTACTGCTTACCGCCGGTCTTAATAACTGCGTACATTTCTGTGCTGTCCTGTTGTTGCAGCTGACGCTCTTGCTGTGCGGTCGAATCAACCGCGGGGCGCCTTGGCTTATTAACTGAGCCGCTTTCCTAGGACCAGACCGCGCGAAGGTCAACGAAAACAGCCTGATATCAATGCAATGCTGCTGTTTCCCCGCGTCAGGCTCATGAAAGCAACGCGTAATCGCCGCACCGGGGTTGTTGCGGCGGTTGCCGCTTTGTCCTAGACACGGCGGTGGAGAGGTGCCGGAGCGGTCGAACGGGGCGGTCTCGAAAACCGTTGTGCGCGCAAGCGTACCGAGGGTTCGAATCCC
>PAHJ01000113.1 GCA_002705565.1 Geminicoccus sp.
GCCGGCTGGCACAGCGATGATTTGGGCATTCTGACGGGTCTGGGGTCCAAAGGTTACCTTTATGCACCCATATTAGCCTCAAGCCTTCTCTCTCAGGCTCTGGCGCTTCCCCTGCCGGTCGAACGTTGGGTATGGGAAGCGCTGACGCCCTTGCGCCATAGTCAAAGCCTGTCGCAGCATCTCGCCGGAAAGACATGAACGATGCCACCCGTATCTAAAGTTGCCATGGGCAAATGGCCCCGTGCCCAAGAGGGCAAGTCCGAGCCCAAGTTGCGCGATCTGGTCGGGCTGGTAAAAGAGATCGTTTGGTCCAAAAACCCGGCTGAGCGCCGCCCCGGCCTGTTGGCACTGATCGCAGTGCTCCTGGTGGCAGACAAGGTATTCGTGATCGGCTTACCCTTTGTCTACGGCGCGCTGATCGACAATCTGGGCGTGGGCATGGAGGTCGCTTTGCCGCTGGGTCTGGTGCTCGCCTATGGGCTGTTTCGGGTTGCCGACACGGTGCTGGATAACGTCATGGACATGCTGATGGACCGGGTCAGCCTGCGCGCCATTCGCCGCGTGACCACTGATGTTTATGGCCACATCCTGCGTCTGCCGCTGGCCTATCACCTCGACAACCGCAAGGGCGGTCTGGCGCAATCGGTCGAGCGCGGCACGCGGGCGCTGGAGGAACTGGCGAACGTGGTGCTGCTGAGCTTCATTCCCATTATCATCGAGCTGTTGATCGCCTACGTTCTGCTCGCCACACGCTATGACATCTGGTCCGCACTGATCCTTGCAGTGACCATGGTGCTGTACCTAACAGCAGTGGTGTTGTTCGATCGGGTGCGCTCGCGGTTGGTGGGGCGGGTGAACGAATCCGAGGACCGGGTCTCGGACCTGATCGTCGAAGGCCTGTCCTACGCCGAAACCGTCAAGACCTTCGCCGCCGAAAACCGCCAGGCCACTGCCCTGGATTCGGCCATGGAAGACTACCGGGCGCGCGCGCTAAAGGTCTCCGTCTATTTCATGATCCGGCAAGTCACCATCGCCGTCATCCTCAGCGGCTCGCTGATCACCCTGCTTGCGTTCACCGTTCCCAAGGTCTCAGCCGGGGCACTGACCGTAGGCGGATTCGTGGCGCTGGCAGCGCTGATCCTGCGGCTGTTTCAGCCCTTGCGCGGGCTTGGGATCGTCAACCGGCGCATCCTCGACAGCCTGCGCCACACCGAGCGCATGATGTCCCTGTTCAAAGTGCCCAACACGATCCACGACAAGGACGGGGCGGGCGATCTGGTTCCCGGTGATGGCTCGCTGGCCTTTGAGGGCGTGAGTTTTGATTACCCGTCCAAGGGCATGGTGCTGCGGGATTTGAGCTTCGTTGCGCCTGGTGGCAAGACAACCGCGCTGGTCGGGCCGACCGGGGCGGGGAAATCGACGATCCAGAAGCTGCTTCTACGCCTCTACGACCCCCTCAAGGGCGCCATCCTGATCGACGGGCAGGACATCCGTGACGTCCGGCTGAGCAGCGCACGCGATGCACTGGGCGTGGTGCCGCAGGATTGCGTGCTGTTCCACGACACCATCGAAGCCAACATTCGCTATGCCCGCCCGGATGTCAGCATGGACGAGGTCCGCGAAGCAGCGCACATGGCCGCCTTTGGGCGTTTTGTTGAGGGCTTGCCACAGGGTTACGACACGATCGTCGGCGATCGCGGCATGAAACTGTCAGGTGGGGAGCGCCAGCGATTGGCGATCGCGCGCGCTTACTTGAAAAACCCACGTATTTTCATCCTGGACGAAGCCACGTCCTCGCTGGACAGCGTCACCGAAGCTGAAATCGTTCGCAACTTCGCCCATGCAGGAGAAGGCCGCACCCAGCTGATCATCGCGCACCGTCTGTCCACCGTCATGCATGCCGATCAGATTTTGGTGCTGGACGGCGGCGCGCTGGTAGAGCGCGGGACGCATGCCGAATTGCTAGCAGCCGGTGGGCTCTACGCTGACCTGTGGCACCGGCAGACTGAGCAGAACGCCTAGAGCGTCGCCACGCGCAGGATGTTGGTTGAACCCGACGCGCCCCAGGGCATGCCCGCCGTGATCACGATCACCTCGCCCGCATCGCCCAAATGCTGCTCGCGCGCGGCCTTGACCGCCACTTCGACCACTTCTTTCCAGCTGCTCAGCGATGGCATGTGCAGCGAGTGCACGCCGCAGACCACTGACATGTAGCGACGGGTTTCTTCCATGTCCGTCAGGCACAAGATCGGTCTTCCGGGCCGCAAGCGCGCCACCCGGCGCGCGGTCGAGCCGCTCGATGTGTGCACGACGATTGCGCAGGCCTGTAACTCGTTGGAGACAGACACGGCAGCGTTGGAAATCGCACCACCGATGGTTTCTACCTTGGATCCGTCATCGCCGCCGACAACCTTTGACGGGCTCAAAGCCGTATCAAAATCGTCGGCCTCCGCAGAAATGATCAGCCGCTCCATCATCGCCACTGCGTCGATTGGATAGTCCCCAACAGCGGTTTCAGCTGACAGGGTCACCGCGTCCGCACCGTCATAGATCGCCTGACAGACATCCGAAGCCTCTGCCCGCGTCGGGGTCGGGTCGCCCACCATGGATTCAAGCATCTGCGCAGCAACAATCGCCGGCTTACCGGCTTCGCGCGCCGCCAGTATCGTGTCCTTTTGGGCGTTGGGGATCATCTCCACCGGCATACGCGACCCCAGATCACCGCGCGCCAGAAACAGTCCATCTGCCAGTTCCAGCGCCTCGCTGAGCTGGTCGAGCATATCCTTGCTGTCGATCTTGACCATCAGGCGCGCCCGGCCCGCGATTCGACGCTGCAGGTCGCGGATCACGTCCAGTGACCCATTCGCACTGGCCGCGATCCAGTCAGCACCGGCATCCAGCGCCGCCGCGAGGCTTTCGGCGTCCCGACTGGACACTTCAGCGGTGGGCACTGGCACGTTGGGGAACAAAATCGCCTTGTTCGCGGAAAGCTCACCGCCCGCCACAACCGTCGTGGACAAGCGGAACAACGTCACTTCCGTCACACGTAGCGTCAGCCTGCCGTCATCCAGTCGCAGCAGGTCGCCGACGCGCGTATGGGCAAAGGCCTCGGGCGAGGGCAGGTAGACCCGTGTTTCGTCCCCATCCTCGGGAGATTGATCCAGCGTAAAGGATGATCCGGCGCGCAAAGTGGCGCTGCCGTCCCTGAAACCACCAATGCGCAGCTTGAGCCCTGGCAGATCCCAGATAGTGCCCACCGGCTGAGACTCGTCATTGATTGCCTCCCGCACCTGAGCAATCAGATTCGCATTGTACGCGTCGTCGGCATAGGCGGCATTGATCCGAAAGACATCCGCGCCGGACTCGTAGAGCGACGTGATCGCTTCTGTCGTATTGGTCGCTGGACCCAGGGTCGCGACGATCTTGGCCAGTCGATTGCGGAGCATGATGTTTGCCTTTGCCAGTGGTGGAATGCCGCCGGGAGCGGTGCGAGGGGCGGTGTGGGGGTCATAATGGCTGCACGCCGTTATGCGTGGCTGGTTTCACCCTGTCCATAGGCTGCGGACAGGCCGTGCCGTAACATGGTCGGGTGACGAGCACTGTAACAAACATTACAGTAATGAGGTCCGTTATGATCGAAACCGAGGGTTCGACCTGCTGCGCCCTAGACGCAAGACTGCGCTTCGTTGACTCACAGGCCGACTCCCGGCTAAAACCCGAGCAATTCCTCGGAACCTATTTGAGTTGGCCGCATGGCCACGGAGAGAGCCATGAAGGTTTGTAACTCGCTGAAGACCGCGAAACTGCGTGAGAAGGGCTGTAAAGTCGTTCGCCGTCGCGGCCGCGTCTACGTCATCAACAAGCGCAACCCCCGTTTCAAGGCCCGCCAGGGCTGAGCAACGGCTGCGAATTTCGCAGCGCGCTGAGTAAAAATTGCAAAAGGCCGGGTGCGCATAGCTCCGGCCTTTTTCTATGAGCTCGTCACACCCACGTGAGCACCCGCGTTTTTTTCGGGTGCTGTGACAATCGGACGCTTGAAGATCGCGCCGGGCGTTTCATGGTTAAGGGTATGAAACAGCTCATTCCCATCCTCGCCCTCCTTGTGGCGCCCGTGACGGCAGTGCAGGCCGATCAGACCGATCCGCGCCTGGATGCCTATTTCGAAGCCCTCTACCAGACCGAAGACATTGTTGAACTAAAGACCCTGGAAAACCAGATTTGGTCGGCTTGGCGCGCGACCGATCAACCCGCGGTTGATGATTTTTTCGCCCAAGGTATGGATGCGATGCAGGTGGCGGATTATCGACTGGCCATCGACCTGTTCACCAATGCTATCGACCTGCACCCTGATTTCGCCGAAGCCTACAACATGCGCGCGACGTCGCACTTTTTGCTGGGAAATGACTTCGAGAGCCTGACAGACGTTGAAGTCACCATCGACCTTGAACCCCGGCATTTTGGCGCCCTGATGGGTGGCGCACAGATCGCTATGCGCTCGGGTCAGGTCGAGTTGGCTTTGGAATTCGTCGAAGCCGCGCTCGAAATCAATCCGAACAACGCCATGTGGCAGGTGGTCGCTGAACGCCTGCGCGACATGACGGGAACGCTGGATTTGTGATGTCGCGCTGAAACGGCGTTGACGTCAGCCGGCAGCGGCCTTGGACAAAGTCGAAGGCTGAACCTCGCGCTCCGGGACAGCATTGCCAATCATCTGGCGCCGCTGTTCGGCGTGCGCCTGCGCAATCTCTCCGGCTTGATCAGCATCGCGTCCGACCAACGCAAGAACAATCATCCGGTTAAAATTCAGCAGCGCGCTCGATTCTTCACGCGTGGGCTGATTGCGCATGCCAGTGGACATGAGCGCCGCACCCAGCGTTTCCTGTAAGACCGCCATGATGTGCATGAACGACCCGCTTTGCGAGGCACGAGCCAGCAGGCCGTGAAACTTGATATCATCGGTCGCCTGCAAGGATGGGGACCGGCCTGAAATGGCCATGGTTTCGAGCACGGCTTTCATGTCTTCGATGTCATCCGCGCTCGCATGTCGAACCGCCCTGCGCGCGCCAAAGCTGGCCACGTGGCCGATCATTTCGGCAAGGTCGTGCAATGCGTTGGGATCAGAGCCGACCAAGTGCAAAAGGGGGCGATCCATGGATGGGTCCCGCGCGACAACGTGGGTCCCGCCCCCCTGAACCGAACTGAGCAGGCCCTGTGCCTTCAGGTTCTGCAAGGCTGACCGCACTGAAACCCGACTGACGCTCAATGCGTCCGACAGTTGGCGCTCACCGGGCAGCCGATCACCCGGCGCCAAATCACCCGAAGCGATGTGGCGCTTCAGCTCGTCGGCAACCCAGTCTGCTACCGATTGTCCGGCCTCGCGGCTCTGGCTTGTGGCTTCAGGCTTGAGACTCAAGGTTTCAACCCTCAGTTCGTCGTTCACGATATCTTGGCGATACGTATCTCATATGCACATGCGTGCATAGGTCTTGATCGACACACCATTCCCCCATGACATGGTTCACGCAGAGCGAAGGTCAAATTCATCTTTGATAACATTTGACAGTTCCCACAGGCACTGTTCCCGCGTGGGCCAAAAATCTCGCTCGACCCACCAGGCTTCGATCCGTCGGATCAACCGACCCACCTCCGGTCCGGCCTCGACACCCAGGTCGATGGCGTCTTGCCCGCTGATGGGCAATGTTTGCGGCTGATAGGTCTGGATCTGGCGCACGAAATCAGCGCTGGCGGGCGTGTTCATTTCTGCTGCATCCAGCAGCAGCCGGTCCAACGCGGCCGCAGGACCGTCCAGATACAGCCCCCAGTTCAGCGTTCTGGCAGGCAGGGAAGCGCTGAGCCGAAGCAGGGCATCGCGGTCGCGATTGGCAACCCGGTAATGCGCAGCCAGCCCCGTCATCCGCGCCTCATCTCGGTGCAGCAAAGCCGCCAGACGGCGCCACAGGCCAGGTTGATCGTGCAAATCTTCCAACGTGATCAATCGGTCAAGTAGAGTGAAATCATTCAGGCGGGCACGGTGAGAAGCAGCCGGGACCACGTACGCCAACACACCGTGTTCCGCCATCATCGCCAAGGTCTCAACCACTCTGGGGCCCAGAAGTATCTTACCCATCTCCTGACGAATACGCTCACCGGACAGCGCCTCCAGCCCCTGTGCCTGTGCCGCCAGCGACCGCGCCGTTGCGCCATCCCAGGCCCGCAAGCCAAACCGTGCGTGGAAGCGATAGGCGCGCAGGATCCGCAATCGGTCTTCAGCGATCCGGTCCGCGGCATTGCCGACGAACCGGGTATGCCCGGTCTCCAGGTCTTCAAGCCCGCCAAAGTAATCGTAGAGATTGCCCTTTCGATCCACCGACAAGGCGTTGTAGGTGAAATCCCGCCGTGCTGCGTCCTGCTGCCAGTCTTCGGTGAAGCGCACTTTGGCGTGACGCCCGTCGGTCTCGATGTCTTCGCGCAGGGTGGTGATCTCAAAGGTCCCCCCATCCTCCGGCGCAACGGCAAGGACGGTGCCGTGTTCGATGCCAACAGGGATTGCTTTCCACCCGGCACGGGTCAGGCGGCGCGTGACGGTGTTGGGGTGGACAGGCGTTGCGATATCGATATCACCACTGCCGAACTCGCCCAGTACCATGTCCCGGACACACCCCCCCACAAAGCGCGCATCGCCGCCCAGCAGCTCGATCAAGGCCGCAGCCGCGCCACCATGAGCGGTAAGCAGTGGCGTCGGATCCACGGTTGCGACCGGGTCAGAGGGCAGCCTCGACCCAGGGGCGGCACGCGAGGCCTGCTTTGCGGCAGGCTCCGCGAACATCGGAACGTTGGTGGGGTCTTCCGGGTTGTCTGGGATCATGGGAGCTCAGAAGGGTCGGTTCAGATCGGCGCACAAGCGCGCTGCGAACCCATGTAGCATAGCCGCCGTCGCGCCCCAAAGGTAACGCCCACCGACATCCATGGCCCACCAGTGCCGCAAGGAGCTGCCAGCGAACCGCGCCCCGTCACGCCGCCAGTTCCCGGCATGGAGAAAGCGCTCCAGCGGCACGTCCAGGATTTCGGCGACTTCGCTCTCCTGCGGTGTCCACAGCTTAGGCGGCTGAACCAGCGCAACAAACGGGGCCACGTCATAGCCGGTTCGGGTAGCATAGCGCGGCAGCGCGGCGAGAACGTCCGAGCGGGGGATGTCCAGGCCCACTTCCTCTCGTGTTTCACGTCGGGCCGTATCGAGCAAATCACGGTCGTCGGGTTCGGCTCGACCGCCAGGGAAGGAAATCTGTCCCGGATGCTTGGGCAAGTGTGCAGCGCGCTGGGTCAGGACCAGCGAAACCCCGACCGCTGTGTCGAGCAAAATGACCATCACGGCGCTGGCGCGGCGCGTCAGGTGGCTACCGTCGGCGTCCAGGTCGTCGCCAAAACGGGGCTCGCACGCGGCTTCATCCTGACCCCATGCACCAATTACCGCGCGCAGCGTGCCCAGGTCCAAACTCACGGCGTCAGCCCATCCAGCGAAAACGCTTCGCCCGACGACCAAACGGTCATCCCCGCGCCGGCATCGTCCGGCCCTGACGTTCCCTGTGCCAGATCCACAAGCTGGTAAAAAACAGCCCGGTTCAACCGCGCAGTCAGCCCATCCCGGACCAACACAATCGGTAAGGGTTCGCCAGTGGCGGGGTCGAGCGTGAAGCTTAGCGGATGCTCGGCATCAGCGACCACGGTATCGCCAACGTTCGTCGTAAAGGTCAGCCGCTGATCGCGGCCCTCGCCTTCAACGGTCATCAAAATGGCAATAAAGGGCGTTTTCTCGACAACAACTTCCCCGCGCTCCGCCGGGGTTTGGAGGAAATAGCGCCCGTCGGCTTCGATCCGAAGCACGCTGGCGAACAGGCGCACCAGCGCCTCGCGGTTGATCTTGGACCCGCGATAGAACCAATCGCCGTTGGCAGCGATGCGCATGTCGAGGTCTTGAATGTCCCGCGGTACACGGATCGGCTGGGTCATAGTTTCAGTCTTGGCTGTAGAGATCACGCTGTTCTAACTAGAACAGCCAGCGCCCAAGACAAAGGGCTCTGCGCTTTCGCGCCTTTGGTCGCACTCTTTGTCTGGAAAATAATAGGTGGCTGGGGCACCAGGATTCGAACCTGGGATCACCGGACCAAAACCGGATGCCTTACCGCTTGGCCATGCCCCAACCGATGGATTGGTTACATATGCGAGGC
>PAHJ01000114.1 GCA_002705565.1 Geminicoccus sp.
AACCTGAAGGTCGCAGGTTCAAATCCTGCTCCCGCAACCAAAATTTGTATGGCGCATTGGCTAACCGGCCGGTGCGCCGTTTTTTTTGTCTGTTATTTCTTGTTCGTCGCCTTGGCAAAAATGCAGAGTGCGCCACGTGCGCCTTTATTGGCTGCCTTCATATGTCTTTATTGCCGGCTGGACTTACGGAATTGGCAAGCCCTCGTTCCATTTATGAAAACGCAGGCAGTTTTGGGCTTTCCTTTTTTACTGAACTTTTCCCTTTATCGTCTTTGGAATTCTGGAATGGCTGATCCAGGCTCTTCCTTTGGGGATCGATGGGCGCTCAGGTTTAGAGCAATCACTGCTGAACCGACACATGACTTTCAGCCAAAACAGTGCCGGTGCGCAGGCTGGAGTGCTTGTAGCCATCCTTGAAGCGGTAACCCATTGGCCGGTTAACTTTGCACTGAACAGTCTTTGTTAAACCGCAGGCGCCCGAAGCAGGTTTATCATTCCAGCGGAGCTTGACGACGTGCTTGCGAGCAATTCCCGGATCTGGGAAGCGCTGACCTCGTCCGCCTCCCCCCATACTATCTAAGGGTCCGGCAGGCAGTTTTTCTAACGGCGCAGTGCGGGCAGACCGATTCCGGTTGATTCAAATCCGCCGTCAACGCTGATTAATTGTCCGGTAACGTAACTGGCCTCCTGAGAGCAAAGAAACGCAATGACGTTGGCGAGTTCTTGCTCGGTGCCGTAGCGGTTCAGGGGAATGGCGTCGTGGTAGGCGTCGATAATCTCTTGGGTATGGACCGCAACAGCCAGTTTGGTTTTAACCGGACCCGGTGCGACCGTGTTAGCGCGAATGCCGTATTCGCCCAGTTCAGCGGCCTGCTGTTCCGTCAGATGAATGACGGCGGCCTTGGACGTCCCGTAGGCGACCCTTAGCGTGCTGGCGCGCAGTCCCGAGATACTAGCAATATTGACGATTGCGCCCCGGGTTTCTTTCAGCGCCGGAATGGCGGCTTGTGAGCACAGGAAGACACCATCGAGGTTGACCGCCATCACGGCGCGCCATCGTTCGAATGTGGTTTCCTCAATGGGGCCGAAGTCAGCGACGCCTGCGTTGTTGATCAGGGCGTCGATCCGTCCAAAGTGCTTCTTGGTTTGCTCCATGATTGCCTGTGCATCACCGGGTTTGGAAACGTCGAGTTCCAGTAGCAAGGCGTCGGGCAGGATCGACGCCACCGCTTGCAGTTCGGAGCCGTCCCAGTCAACCAGCGCGACCCGCCAGCCCTGCGCGCTGAACTTCTGAGCCGTCGCCAGACCAATGCCGCGTGCTCCACCGGTGACGACGGCGACTTGTGCCTGTTCCATGCTCTACCTCCCACGTGTGCCAGCTTCACGATGCCGTCCAAATAGCTCTGTGCGCAAGGGCCAAGTGGACAGGATACAAGCGGTGGGACTGTGATCCCGGGCAGCCGCGATTTGGAACTATCTCGCAGCGGTCTGGAAATCGTGTGGACCCGCGATTTTCGCCGCGTTGTAACGCTGACTGCAGGCTGGCTGTCCGCGTCGGCGTACTCAATTTGCTGAGGAATGCGTGGCGCGACGCTCTAGCACGTGCCAAGCTAGCTCTCAGAACCCACGCAACGATGCGGTCAGTGGCACCATCGCGTGTGGGCGTAAAGCGGCAACGTCGGAGGATGCCGGGATGGATCTTGAGGCGGTCGACGCCGTTGGTTTTGGCCGGAGCCTAAAGGGGCTGGGCGTCAATCTGCTGGTGCGGGATGTTTCGCGTTCTGTCGCGTTTCTCTCGGACGTCTTTGGCATGCGCGCGTTCCAGCCAACACGTGACTTTGCGATTATGACAGCCGGGCCAGCGGTGGTCCTCCAGCTGCACGCCGATCACACCTATCACGCCAACCCCTTGCCGTCGTTACTTCCGGAAAGCGGGCCACGCGGGAGTGGGGCAGAGATTCGGCTGTATGAGATTGATCCCGACGAGGCTGTATCCAAAGCAACAAGGCACGGCGACGCGACCCTGTTGCAGCCGGCCACAAACAAACCTCATGGGCTGCGCGAGGCTTATATCCTCGACCCGGATGGCTATTGCTGGGTACCCTCCCGCCTACTCAGAGATGAAGAAGTGAAGGCGCTGGACACATGATCGACTTCTACTACGCCCCAACCCCAAACGGGTGGAAGCCTGCGATTCTGCTCGAAGAGCTGGGGGTTCCGTATACGCTCAATCTCATGGCGCTGACTAAGGGGGTGCAGTTCACGCCCGATTTCCTCAAGATCAACCCCAATGCCAAGATGCCTGCGATTGTGGACCACGACGCAGATGGCGGTCCCTTGGCCGTTTGGGAAAGCGCGCCGATTTTGATGTATCTGGCGCGGACGTATAAGCAGTTCTGGCCACAGGGTGATTGGCGATTTGACCTTGATTTGACCCAGTGGATGTTCTGGCAGACCGGTAACCAGGGCCCGATGATGGGCCAACTCAGCCACTTTAAGAACTACGCGCCAGAGGACAGTAAGGATTACGGTTTCGAGCGGTACAAGGGCGAGTCTGAGCGGGCTTTAGCCGTGTTGGAACGTCGGCTGGAAGGGCAGACTTTCATCATGGGCGAGGTTTACACCATCGCCGATATGCAGTGCTTTCCTTGGGTTTTTCTGGCCAAAAAATTGGGTGCGCCGCTGGATGATTTTCCGAATCTGACCCGTTGGCGGCAGATGATGAAGGAGCGTCCTGCGGTTCAGCGCGCGATTGATCTGGGCAAAGCCGGGGCTCAGCACGACCAGAATGTCAGCAACAACACGGTTCTGTTCAACCAGGGGGCCGGGCATCTGCGGAACCAGTAGGACGGCTGCCGGCTGCCGGCGGCTAGCGGTGGCGGAAAACCCGTTGAGTCACGTCACGTGAAAACAAGGTGGGCAGGTCGAGCGCAAAACGGGCGCTATAACTCGTCTCCGTTGCCGTGCGTTCCCTGAGCACACCAATTTGCGCACCCAAGCAGTCGCAGCGGTGGTAGAGATCAAACGACAGATCCTGATCCCTGACATCAAAGGCATTCTGCCGGATCGCCGCCTCAGCGACCCAGTCTCCTATAAAGTTCCAGCCCAGCTCTGCCTCAACGTTCATAGTCAGTGCAGATTGCCCCGTCTGACGGGTGCCCAGACCCACGGCACCATGCCATTGCGAGCTGAGTTGCATGTCCGCTCGTACCGTGTTGATCTCTTGCTGGTCTTCGTCGGTGTGAACTCGCTTGTAACCCCCTGAAAGCCGAATGTCCTCAGACAGCGGCACCGATGCCTGGAGGGCGAAGCGGGGAAGGGCGGCTTGCACGCTGTCTGCGCGCGCGTCGCCGTTGATGAGCGCCCAGGTATCCAGTTCGGCCAGCAAGTTGAGCTGCAGAGCGCCGGTTTGCGCTTGGACCTCCGCGATGGCGGGCGCCAAAGCTGTGTCCTTCCATGACAGGCGCTGCCCCAGAGACGCACGCAGGCCGGATCCATCGGTGGACCCATGCGGATAAAGCGCAACATCAAGGGCCATATCGGCGCGGAGATCGCTTGCATGGCCATAGGGGTTTCCTGTCGAACGCAAATCGAAGAGCGCGGAGCGGCTGAGCAGGGTTTGATCTTCATGCGGGCTGTCCGATACGCTCGCCCCTGTCAGCCCGCTGACGGCGAGGGTGGGCGTCAGCGTCAGAGAGGTCCAACGGTCTTGTCGTACCAAGGGGAGGGCCGCGCCGACTTGCGCGCCGAACCAAGGGCTGAATTGACCTGTGGTATCACTGGCGACAAAGCCAACTTCGAGATTCGGGGTCAAGGCCAGGCCACCCTGCGTTACCGCGCGAACGTCCCAGGCTGCGCTGCTTTCTACCAATGCGGACTTTCGATGCAGGAGGCCCTGTCCCGTGACCCGCAGGCGGCTGCCGTTGTCCATTGGGGGCAAGCGCCAGTCATAGCGTGCCCGTGACGCCCCGCTTTCGTCCCAGTTCAAATCAGTCCATTCTGGCTCGTCAGACAGGATCCTATCTTGCTGCCACGACAGTTCAGCAAAGGAATGACCGGACAGGCTTTCCACGCTCAGGCGGTTCTGATGCAGATCAATTTGGGTTTGATCCAGGGACTGCAGCGTTCCTCGCTCCAACTCACCCGCCCAGTCGAGATTGAGTTCGATGTCATAGTCTGGGGAAAGCTGCTGGCTCAAGTCGATCAAGCCGCCTGCACGCCCTTGGCTGTCCAGTGTCGTGGTAATTTCTGCCTCTAGGGAGCTGGTGTGGATGCGGTGTTCCAGATCCATGCGGACCAGGCCTTCGGTATAGACGACGGGGGTCAAGGTGAGGTCGGCGGAAGGGCCGAGCGTGAGGAAGAGCGGCTGACCGATCCAGGTGCCCAAGCCGGTCTCCGAACCGGCCACGGGCCGCAAAAAGCCAGAACGTCTATCAACATAAGGTGCGGGCATGCTCAGCGTTGGCAGACCAACCACCGGAACCCCGAACAACTCCAACCGTACGCCTTGCAAATGCAGATTGTCTGTGCGGCTGTCGAGCATGGCCTTGCGGGCAGACAGACGCCAGGGTAAGGGGCTTCGCTGACGGTAGAGATCAATGTCACAGGGTGCGTTACAAGCCGTATAGGCCACGTAATCCAGGGTTAAGACCTGTCCATTGGTGGTGGCTTTGGCGGCTGCCAGCACGGCGGTTTCGCGCACCCGGACTGACAGACCGGAGAGCAGTAGTGTGGTTGTCGGTTCATCCAGCAGCAACGCATTGGCGTGCACCGCTTGGCCCTCACCCAGGTCCATCGTGACGTTCCCGGATGCAGTGGCGCGGTTTTCTAAGCGATTGAGGGTCAGGTGATCGGCAATGAGAACCCGCGTCCCATCATCCACAATGACATTACCCCGCAGTAGGATCGTCTCGCCGTCCTCAGACTGGCTCAATTCGTCGGCTTCAAAAACGAGATTGGCAAAATCCAGTATGGGCGTGGCATTTTGCGCCTGCGATTGCAAAGCGGTCAGCAGCATGCATACCGCGAACACCACTGTTTGAAACAGGGGCGTTGCGAACCAACCTTTTCCCGGTTTGGTCCTCGCAAAAGACACGCAGTGTGGTTTCCTGAACCGTTAAAACCGATTCAGCCGCGTTCTGAAATACTTGAACCCGGCAGATGCTCTTCACTGTGCGAGATACATGCCAACAATCACCTGATTGAACCTGCGTTATTCGCCATAAACGCTTTATTTTCAGGTGTTTCTAGCTTGCTCACGGTCTTTACCCGTGATGCCAGGTGGGTCGGAGTAGGAGGTAGGGTGGGGGGCGTGAGAAGTGTCTAGAAGACACTTCCGTCATCGCCATAGCCGAAGCGGCTCATCATGTCGGCGTGGTCTTTGGAAATCTTTGCGATTTGCTTGTCGCTGAGAACGCCCTTGAAGCCACCAATCTTACCGGACCGGAAAAAGCCCTGTTCGTTCTTGTCAGAGGCTTCGAGGAAGCCCTTGTCTTTCTCAACTTCCTTCAGCCGATCAAAGTCGGTCGATGCAAGCGCGCGGTCGATTTTGTCGTTTTCCACGCCCATGCCCATGAAGTTGATAATATTGGCAAAGGTCTGGTAGGGCCGCAGGATCATGTCCTCATAACGCACGGTCATTCGCTCAAAACCCGTTGCGCCCAGCCAGCTGCCCACGTGGGTCGACCAGGTATGGAGAGGTTGCTTGATCTGGGTGTCTGAGCCGATGGCAAAGGACGGGTTGCCCATCGCCGCCACAGCATCGTCAAAGGACAGGCCCATGTGCTTGGCAAAGGACGTACAGACGTCAAACGGATGACGGATGATGTAAAGCGCGCGCCGGGTCACGGCGGGCGGGATCATCGCGGCGTTGTGCCAGTTGGCGTTCAGGACGTGGGTCTTGATGATGACGTCCTTGTCACCGCTTTCGGCCAACTTGGACAAGTAGGGCAGGCGCAGAGAGGCGACAACGTCGTCCTCCAGATCTTTTGACTTGAGCTTCAGGAGCTTGTCAAAAACCGGGCGCTGCGCATCATTAAAAGTGCCCTTGAGCGCGTCATTGGGGTCGAGCTTGTCGGTATTTGCTAGGTAAGCTGCGAGAAACAAACGCACCCAAGTGTTGCCAGACTTGGGATAGCTCGCAATCCAAACAATCTTATGTCCTTTGGCCATTAGAGATTAAAGTCCGCCTCAACTGCTGATGTGCTCGTTAATTCGAAAGCACCGACGGTGCTACCCAGGTCAACGTAGACGAAGGTATCGCCGCCGGTGACGTAGTAGGCCACGTCAGCGGTGCCACCGCTAACAATGGAATAAGCGTCCGCCAGCGATGAGCCGTTATCGATCCCCGTCAGGTTCAGCGCATTCAGATCAATCTTATCTTCGCCGGAGTCGAAGCCAGTGATCGTGTCGAGGTCTGCGGTTGATCCCGAGGTTACGATCACAAAGTCACCTGTTTCCGCGAAAACGATATCGTCTTGGACATTGTTGGTGCCGTCCAAGGCAATGGCGTCTTTACCGGAACCGCCAAGATAATCCATCGCAACATTGTTGGAGGAGGCGTCGATGGTGTCGTCGCCGTCACCCATGTCGATGTCCGCGCCAGCTTGGCCACCGTCGATGTAGGCGGTGTCGTTGCCGGATCCAAGCGAGATAGCGCTGATGTTTCCAGCGCCTGAGCCTGCTGCCGATCCAACGGTCAATGCAGTTGTCAGTGCGGTGGCATCAATCGACGTAACCGCGCTTGCTGCGCTCGTGATGGCCGCGCCGGTCAGAGCGACGGCCGCGTCAGCATTTTCAATCACCAGCTTCTCAGTCGCCGTGCCTGTCAAGGTCAGGGTCGAAGCGCTGTTGGAGGTGAAGCTGAGATCCAGATCTTCTACCGCCGTCACGGTCGAAGAGTTCGCGATGGTCAGGTCACCTGCGGCGATAAAGGTCGCCTGGTCACTGGTGCCGCTGACAATGGTCACGGTGGCGCCGTTGACCGTTTCGATATCGTGGCTTACGCCGATCTTCGTCAGGCTCACGTTCGACGTGGTCTCGACTTCCACGGTATCCAATTCCTCGTCAAACAATTCGAGGTCTACCGCCGTGGCACCGCCACCAATTTCAAGGGTTTCGATGTTGTCAAAGTTACCGGAAGCAACATTCACAGAGACTTCCAGAGTGTCCGATCCATCGCCACCGTCGATTTGCTGGTTGGTCGAAGTCAGCTCGACATCCAGCTCGATCTTGTCGCCACCGCTACCAGTATTGAGCACCGCCGAGGTACCAAAATCGTCAATTTCAACGGTATCGTTGCCGCCGTTGGTGTCATAGGTCGCATCGGCGTGGCTGCCTTTGATATGGACCATGTCACCTGCGGATCCGGTGTCTACGTCTTCAACGCCGGTGCCGTCGATCGCGATATTGACGGGACCGCCTGCGGCTGAGCCATCGAAAGACGTCACTGCGGCAAGGTCTGAGTCGCCAATATCATTGTTAACGGTAATCGCACCATCACCCGTGACGGTGAGGTTCGTCAGCGCTGTTGCCGTCAGGGCGAACGCGTTGTCGGTGCCGTCGGCGACATCGACCGTAAGGCTGGTGGTCGTCTCGATTTCGACCGAGCCGTTCACTTCATTAACGTTCAGCTCCAGAACAGCGCCTGCGCCGATCTCGACGTTGTCGGACTCCGTCAGGCTGACACTGTTGCCGCTATCAATGTTTTCGATGGTGACCAGATTGGCCCCAGCGTCGGAAACAGCCACAGATTTGATGGTGTCAACATTGGTAATCGTGACAGTGTTATCGTCTGCATCCACGGTAACGGACTCAACGTCATCACCCGCATTGGTCATATCAAGCGTGTTGCCCGATGCAGTGACCTGGACTTCAACATTTTCAACGTTGTTCAAGTCCTTGGGCGTTACGTCTGAATCCATGTCTTGCAGGACAACCGTGTCGTCTCCGCTGGCCAGATCGATGGAGTTGAATTCTTCCGCATCCTCTGCGGCAGCAAAGGTGACTGTATCATCGCCGGTCGTGCCGGTGATGGACTGATTCTGGCTGCCTGCCGAAATCGTCGTCGTTGCGCCATCGTTGGAGTCGTCGTCGTTATCGTCCGTAGACCCGCTGCCATCAGAACCGCCATCGACGGTGATGCCGTCATCGCTGCCGCCTGACGATCCGCCGGAACTGCCGCTGGAGCTGCTGTCGGAGTCATCGTCATCCTCATCGCTATTGCTATTGCCGTTCAAGGCTGCCTGTACGGCTGGATCGTTGAGGAATGCTTGTTGGCTAACTGAGTAATTCGTAGCCGTGCTGTTAGTAGCAGGCGTTGTCGTCGTGCCTTCACCGCCCAGGCCACCCATGGCCAAAACCGCAGCACCTGCGGCCGCTACGCCGCCGCCGATCAGTGCCCAGGATGGAAGCCCAAACATGCCGCCAGACGCAGCGGATACGGCGACCGGAGCCGCGGCAACTTCAGCCATTGGAACGGCTTGCGTTACGGGTACGGGGGCAAAACCGCCGAAGCCGGCTTGGCCACCGAAGGCATTGTGTGCCCCGCCAAAGGTAGTGGCTGCGCCGCCACCATAGCCGCCGCCATAGCCACCACCCGCCATTTGCGCGCCTGCGGAGTAGGCCGGTACGTATTGCGTGGCCTGCTGGTTCATGGTCGCCATGGTAGGGGTGTTATAAGCGATGTTGGCAGAGCTTGGCTGCATCTGGTAACCGCCGACCACCGAAGGCTGGCTGCTGTACTGGCCTGCGGTGTACGCCTGCGGCTGGTAGGTCGCCATCCCCGTCGGCGCGCCAAAACCGGCTTGTACATACTGAGGCCCGGGCAGGGTCAGCGATGCGTTCGCCGCGTATACAGGAGGCGCGCTTAGCACCTGCGTGGCCATCATGGCCTGCGAGGACTGCTGTGCCATCATCGGCGCACCGCCGGTGTAGGCACTCAACAGAACATCGGTTGCGACCTGCAACTGGTTGGCCATCGGGTTCAGCTGGTACTGACCGGGCGCGGCGACGAACTGAACGCCATCGGCCAGGATCACGCGAATGTTTCCAGCGCCAGCGTCGGTGACGACGTTGATCGAGCTCGAGACATCCGTGAAGCCGCCGGATCCCGGTAGGTTATATTGCTGAGCAACCGCCTCAGCCGCCATCATGCCAAAGACACCGGCGAGGACGGATGTCCCCAACAGCGCAGCACGGCTCGCCAAGCGACCCTTCAACGGACGATGGGCCCGAACGGCTGCATATCCCGGAGTGATGGTAGCAATTTCAAGAGCACTACGGCCCGTTGCTACAGTTTGATCAAACGCACAAGCGGTGGTGGTCATTGCCACTCTCCCAACCCCATAAATTTATTCTTCAAAATCGCTGTGGCAGCGACGGTCAGACCTTAAAGCCAAATCGGCTTCCGTACCTTTTCCGACACCTACACGGCAAAATCGCGTGAGAACTGCGCTCGAATTGAGGCGACCGTACAAAACTGTCCGGTATCCAGAATGCGAATACGCTAGACCTTCCCGCTGTCAATATACGCGAGCAGGCCTAAACCCCGCTATTTCAAATCAGGGTATGGATAAGCCTGAGCCGGTTGAAGCGCAAAAGATTCGGGATAAAGTGGTGGATAACCTGTCCTCAAGTGCCCCTGAGAGCATATTATGGCGAACTTCCACGGTACACAGCGTCAATTATGCGCTTATCAGAACGACTCGAAAAAGCTTTATGCGACGCCACGCATCGCTGGCAAACTTCCAACTTGACTGCATCTTCCATTGATTTCCCGTGACGCTTCCGTAAGACAGGGGTGTCTCGAAATCAGCTGGCCCCTTGGCGGAATTGGTAGACGCTGCGGACTTAAAATCCGTTTTCCTTTGGAAGTGCCGGTTCGAGTCCGGCAGGGGCTACCACC
>PAHJ01000115.1 GCA_002705565.1 Geminicoccus sp.
GATCTCTTCTGGCTTGGCTCGTTTAGCCATCGTCCTGCTCCTTCTCTAAGGAGCCAATCCTAACTCAAAAGGTGGACCACTTTTTCGGGAGCAGTCCACGTTCGACTCTGTGTCCCTAAATTGCAAATCCACTAATTGATGGCTCAGCGGTTTAAGTCCAAAAACAGACGATTGTTCCGTCGAAGGTGGCTTCGACGGAACAACGTTGCCCAAATCCTGCTCAATCGAGGACCGAAGGCTGAAGAAACCGCCGCTGGCGTCTACAAATTGGCGGTTTTTGCGGGAAGAGCTTGCGTTATTGCAATGCAGTACTTACGCAGAAGTATCCCTTCGGCACAGTTTCGAAGGTCAAGCCCGTGCAGTGCTCCAAAGGTGTGCCCGCTCACAGGTCAGTCCAAAGGCGCACCAACGTCCCTACAGGAGTAAACGCTATGAAAAAAATTCTTGTTGCCAGCTTGGCACTCTTCGCTACTGCAAGTGTTGCAACAGCTGATACCGTCCGTCTGGGCACCGAAGGTGCGTACATGCCATGGAACGGCCTTGACGATAACAACGAGGTCATCGGCTTCGAGCGCGAGGTGGGCGATGCCCTTTGTGACATCGCAGGCCTGACCTGTGAGTGGGTGATCAATGACTGGGATTCCATCATTCCGAACCTGGTCGCTGGTAACTACGACGCGATCATCGCCGGCATGTCGATCACCGCTGAGCGTGACGAAGTCATCGATTTCACCGCTGAGTACTACCCACCATCCCCGTCTCTGTACCTTGCACTGGCTGGTGGTTCTGCGAGCGGTGTCATCGCCGCACAGACCAACACCATTCAGGCTGGCTACGTTGCTGAGTCCGGTGGCGATCTGATCGAATTCTCAACCCCAGATGAGACCATCGCTGCCGTTCGTTCCGGCGAAGCTGATGCGGTGCTCGCTGACGGTGACTACCTGACCCCAATCGTCGAAGAGTCCGGCGGTGAGCTCGCGATCGTAGGTGATTCTGTTTACATCGGCGGTGGTGTTGGCATGGGTGTCCGTGAAACCGACGGCGACCTGAAAGCTGCGATGGACGCTGCAATCGAGCAGATGAAGAGCGATGGTTCCCTGAACGCTCTGATCACCAAGTGGTTCAGCGCAGACAGCGCCGTCTACTAAGACGCACCCCCGATCAATCGGTTGAAAAGGGTCGCTTCGGCGGCCCTTTTTTTGGGGCATTCATAGCCCCGGTTCGATGTCGATGAATCAGGCGCGAAAATCGGACAGGCTGGCGACAGCCTGTTCAGGGCCCTCGACATCGATAAGCGCGCCTTCTTCGGTAAAGCGGCGATCAGTGACGGTGAGCGGCTGTTTGGTGATCAGGACTTCCAGATCGGAGGCTCGGGCAAAACTCACCTTCAGCGTGACCCGGACAATCCGGGACCATGGCAGCAGTTCCGCCGCGTCCAATGCGGCCTTTACCGCGCCGGGGTAGGCCCGCGCGAGGCCTCCGGTCCCCAGTTTGGTACCGCCGAAGTAGCGCACAACGATTGCACCGACGTCGATCATGTTGCGGCCAATGAGCAACTTGAGAACGGGCATGCCGGACGTACCGGATGGCTCACCGTCATCCTTGGCGCTTTCCGCGATCTGATTGTTGGCATGGATCCGCCGAGAGGCCGTCACATGGTGGTTAGCCTTTGGATGTGCCGCACGCAGGCTTTCGAGGCGAGCCTCAAAAGATGTGATGGGCACGACATACGCGAGAAACCGGGATTTCTTCTCTTCCGTCTCTGCCGCCGCCTCCTGATTTAGCGTGAGAAAGTCCAAGCGCGCCTCCGCCCCATCTCGCCTTGTGCCACTCAGGCAGTTTCCTCGAACAGCTCGCGACCAATCAGCATACGCCGGATTTCGCTGGTTCCCGCTCCAATTTCGTAAAGCTTGGCATCGCGCAGCAGGCGTCCCGTCGCGTAGTCGTTGATATAGCCGTTTCCGCCCAGCGCCTGGATGGCTTCAAGCGCCAGTTGCGTGGCCTTTTCGGCAGCATAGAGGATACAACCCGCCGCATCCTTGCGCGACGTCTCGCCTCGATCACAGGCCTGCGCCACCGCGTAAACATAGGCGCGGCAGGCGTTCATCGTGGTGTACATGTCGGCGAGCTTGCCTTGCATCAGCTGGAAGGTGCCGATTGGTTGACCGAACTGCTCCCGCTCATGAACGTAAGGGACCACAACGTCCATGGCCGCTGCCATAATGCCCAGAGGCCCAGCGGCGAGGACAACACGCTCGTAATCCAGGCCGGACATCAGCACGTTCACGCCCCGGCCCTCTTCACCCAGAATGTTTTCGTAAGGGACTTCGCAGTCGTCAAAAACCAGCTCAGCCGTGTTCGACCCTCGCATGCCCAGTTTGTCCAGCTTTTGCCCCGTCGAGAACCCGTCCATATCGCGCTCAATCAGGAAGGAGGTGATCCCGCGCGGACCGGCGTCCGGTTCGGTTTTGGCATAGACGACCAGTGTGTCCGCATCCGGCGCGTTGGTGATCCACATTTTGCTGCCATTGAGGACAAACCGATCATTCCGCTTTTCCGCCCGCAGCTTCATGGAAACCACGTCTGACCCGGCCCCAGGCTCAGACATAGCCAGTGAACCGACGTGCTCACCAGAGATCAGTCTGGGTAGAAAGCTTCGGCGTTGGTCAGCGTTGCCCCAACGGGCAATCTGGTTGACACACAGGTTGGAATGCGCGCCGTAGGACAGGCCCACCGATGCGGACGCGCGGGAGACCTCTTCCATGGCCACCGCGTGCGCCAGATATCCCAAACCCAACCCACCTTCTTCTTCGGGCACCGTAATACCGTGCATCCCCAGCGCACCCATTTCCGCCCACAATTCCCGGGGCATGTTATTTGATTGGTCGATTTCGTGAGCCAGCGGTGCCAGCCGATCTTGAGCCCAGCGACGCACCGTAGCACGGAGGGCATCGATATCTTCGCCGTGGTCGAAGGTCATGACGTGATCAAACATGGTACGGGTGTCTCCTGTCTTTGGGGTGGTTTCAAACTAGAGCGTAGACAGCAACAACATCAAGATGGACACGAGGACAAACGCCATCCCAATCCATTCAGTTCGGGTGGGTCGTTCCTGAAACATAAGGAAGGTCAGGATCACGGCTGCGAAGAATTCGACCTGTCCAACCGATTTGACCAGCGCAGGTGACATCAGCACGTACCCGATGAACCAGCACGCGGACCCCAGCGCGGACAGCAGTCCCGTGTACGCCATAGGCTGAAGCCGACGGGTAACGCGCCTGAACTCGGAGGCATCCCGCCAGGCCATGACCGCGATCACAACCACACACTGGATCACCAACAGCCCGACCAGCGTCACCATCCCCGCGACCGCCGGCGATACCACCATGCCCAGTGCTTCTGCGTCGCGGATCAGGGTCAGGCCGCCTTCGCGCAGGGCAAGTGAAGTGGCCGCCAACAGCGCACCACCGGAGAGCCCCAACCAGGCCGACCGCAGATCCCAGACTGATCCTCCAGTGTTGCCCAGTTTGGCCCGGGTGATCACCACAACACCAATGACGGATATTAAGATCGCCAGCCATTGCACGCCGGTTAGATACTGGGCGAAAAATGGAGTGGAGCCGACGATAGCGACGAGCACGACCTCGGTTTTCACATAGATGACACCGATGGCAAGGTTCCGCTTGCCCAGCAAAAGCGTCTGCTGGACCGTCGCTAGAATTTGCAGCACCGCCGCCAGCAACGTCCAGGACCAAAAAGGGACAGAGAACACCGGGGGCCAATCGCACCACAGGACGATTGCCACAAGAATGAGCACGGCCCAGGGCAGACCAAACAGGCACCGCGCCAGAGCGGCGCTCCAGGACGACAGCTGCACGTCCGACCGCGTGGTTTGGGATAAGGCTTTCTGGCCTGCAATCCGCAACGCCTGAAACACCCCGGCGGCCATGCCTAGCAGGATCCATGGTTCAACAAAACTCATGGTCCCAAAACAACACAGGCCATCTGACTCCGATAGTCAAACGGCCTGGTTAAGTTCATTGGGCTGCGATGCGTCTGGTTGGGAGGAAACCGGGGAGGAGCAAAAATGCCTGACGCCGCGCAGCCTGAGAATGCTATTATCTTTTTGGATTAACGCTTTTCGGCGCGGTCTTTTTTGTTCAAACCAAACAAGGACGAAACGCCCTCACGGATGGCCTGACCGCGCAGCTCGCGGGCGCGACGTTCGAAAGCCTGAAGTTCGGAGTAAGAGAGAAAACCGTCTTTGCGGATGCTCATCGAGGTGGTTCCTTTGTCTTTTCGGGTCCGAGGTGGTGGTGAACCCGTTTCAGTGCTTTGGTTGAGTGGCCGCGGTATCCTGAGGGAGGAATGGGAGGAACGACACCGCAGCCGCTCTTTTTCGGTACTGATATAAATATAGCCGCGCAAAAGTGCTTGAGAATATCGAAGATTCGCCTAAGTTCTTTGCATACAGCGCACAAATAACGGAGTATTCTGGTGGATACGCTCACGTCCATGAAAGTTTTTCACACCGCAGTGACCTGCGGCAGCTTTTCAGAGGCAGGCAGGAATCTGGGAATGGCGCCCTCCAGCGTTTCTCGTCAGATTAGCGCGTTGGAAGACCATCTTGGCGTCCAGCTGCTGAACCGCTCAACCCGCCAGCTCCATCTCACCGAAGCCGGTGAGACCTACCATGATCGGGTCATCAATATCTTACAGTCCGTGGAGGACGCTGCGGTCGCTGTCACAGAACTGGAGAGCAGTCCGCGCGGTATGCTGCGCATCAATATGCCAGTTACCTTTGGCCGCAGACATGTCGCGCCTTTCTTCCCTGAATTCATGGACCTCTATCCAGAGGTCGAGATCGAAGCGACCATGACGGACAATCTGGTCAACATCATCGAAGAAGGTGCGGATCTGGTGATTCGGATCGGAGAACTGCAGGACAGCAGCCTGATCGCGCGCAAACTGGCTCCCAACCACCGCGTGATTGCAGCTTCCCCGGAATATCTGGAAAAGTACGGCGAACCCTTCACCCCGTCAGACCTCGCCGACCACGTGGCTCTGACCTATAGACGCCAGGCCGGACCAGACATTTTCCACTTTGATGGCCCACGGGGCGTGGAGCATGTGCGCATGCGCTCAATCCTGCATGTTAACAACGGTGAAGCGATCCTGCCCGCCGCCCGTCAGGGTTTGGGGCTGGTTCTGCTGCCCACTTACGTGGTTGGTCGGGACATTCAAACGGGCCGCCTGCGTCCTGTTATGACCGATTTGGCTGCCTCGCCCACCGCGCTGGATACGGGCATTTATGCCATGTACCCACCCAACCGGCACTTATCTCCCAAAGTCAGAGCCTTCGTCGATTTTCTGCTCGGCAAATACGGCAATCCCCCCTACTGGGATGTTGACGACCCCAGCCACGAGTAGCGGTGCACCCTTCAAGGGCGGGCCCTTGCCAGAGCAAAGCGCCAGTCTTCCGAGGACGCGGCCACCTCTTCCATGGCCCGCAAGAACCGTTTCACATTGCCACCAAACCGCCCGTACAGGACCGCTTCAAGCTCAGGCCGAGCGTTTTCATAGGTACCGATAGACACCAGGTGCGCGTTGTTCAGCTCACGTGCAAAAAAGCCATCGTAGTTATAGCCTCCAAAGGCGTCGCGCTTGGCTTGGTACCGCTGCTTTAGACGCTGCAAAGCTTCGGCCTTGGCTTGTAGTCGCAAGCGGGGAGCCACTTCCGTGGCAGCATAGATTTCCTCAAGCTCTTGCTTGGCTTCACCAATCAGCTCGTGGAACAGTGCCCTCGCGTTGTCTCGCTCAGAAAAAAATGCCTCCAACGCCCCTGAATCCACCCCTCTCTGCGCCCAGAACTCCTTAACCAGCGCAAAGGCAATCGTGTTCGCGAGCGCTTCATTAAACTCAGCCGCCCCAGGCCGATAAATCGTGTTGTGCACACTCTCATGGATGACCAGCTCAACCAGCGATGTTTCGCTGCGGTCGAGTGCGGGTGAGGCGATGGGATCGGGGAACCAGCCCAAAGTGGCATAAGCATCCACCCCGCCCATGTAAGCATCATAGCCCTTTTGCCGAGCCTGGAGGAAAAACGCCTCAGCTTTGGCTTCGTTGAAATAGCCCTGATAAGGTACGCACCCCGCAATTGGCCAACAGTTGACCACAGCGTTCAACGCCAGCTTCTCAGCTCGGTAAACAGTCCAGACTGTCGCCTCACGGTCGAGTTGAGCATAGGTCTTGTAGCTATTCCCGACGTCCAGCCCCCAATACTCAGCAAACGCTGCGGCTTGCTGGACCAGCGCAAGTTTTTCCGCCGTTTCTACTGCCGTGGTGGGGTCCTGAATTACTTCTGGGATGGGCCGGGAGCGCTTGAGTAGGTCATTCTGGCCTTTCGCGATGTGCAGCAAATAGGAGTCGCAAGCGGTCAGTCCGGCCAGCGCCAGCAAGGCAATCCCCGAAACCGTCTTACGAACCATGACCCTTCTGCTCTCCTTGTATGTGGATCAGCGTGTTATCTACACATCATACAAAGACAACAAGGCGCTTTCACGATGTCCCGCGCTTGGCAACGCATGCTCTCTGGTCGCCGTCTGGACCTGTTGGATCCCTCTCCGTTTGATATCGAGATCGAAGATATCGCCCACGGGTTGTCCCGTGTCTCCCGCTGGAACGGCCAAACATTAGGAGAGCATTCTTTTAGTGTCGCGCAGCATTCCGTCCTGGTCTTAGACATTTTCTGCGCCAAGGAACCCCAGTCTCCGGCCACCGACCAGCTCCACGCCCTTTTGCACGACGCCCCCGAATACGTTATCGGTGACCTGATTTCGCCGTTTAAGACGGCAGTTGGGATGGATTACAAGTCGCTCGAACGGAAATTAGAGCATGCCGTGCACCTTCGGTTTGGCCTCAAAGCGGACCCCGGCCCAGACCTTCACAAACGCATAAAGGTGGCAGACATCACCGCGGCCTATTGGGAAGCCACATTGCTGGCCGGCTTTGATTTGGCCGAAGCTGAGGTGATTTTTGGCAATAGACCGTCCGGCAAAGCACCCGAGCTGGTTCCCTTAAGCGCGGTGGACGCTAAGTCCTTGTTTATGTCTCGCTTTAAAGGCTTATTGGGACAAACCTGAGAAAGAGGATCCATCCGTGACGGGCTTACTTGATATCCCAGCTATCCTACTCGGCCTGGCCGCCTTGTTCGGCGCGTTGAATTACTGGTTCATCAAACTGCCTCACACCATCGGCCTGGTCGTGATCGCGTTGGTCGCAAGTTTAGCTGCCGTGGGGCTGGACCTGGTCTTTCCGGCACTTGGGCTGAGCAGAACAGCCAATGGCTTCCTCGAAAGCATCGACTTCGATGTCACCCTGATGCAGGGCATGCTCTCCTTCCTGTTGTTCGCTGGCGCGCTGCACGTGGATCTGGGCCAGTTGCTGTCGCGAAAGTGGATCATTCTGATCCTGGCGAGCTTTGGCGTCATGCTGTCCTCATTCATCATTGGAGGCGGCTTTTTCCTCGTCGCTTCGTTGCTGGGCTTGAGCCTTCCTTTCATTGTGTGCCTGGTGCTGGGGATCATTGTATCGCCGACCGATCCCGTCGCTGTGCTGGGATTGCTCAAGACCCTGAAAGTGCCGCCTCACCTGAAAGCCAAAATCGCTGGAGAGAGCCTGTTTAACGACGGGGTTGCCGTTGTGCTGTTCAGCATCATCGTCACCCTCGCCTTCTCAGCAACGACTGGTCACGACGGCCACGGCGGCGAGTCATCGATCACGCTGATCTCAGGCCTTTGGCTCTTCGTCAAAGAAGCTGGCGGCGGCGCGCTGTTGGGTCTGGTGGGTGGCTTGCTGGCATTTTGGGTCATGCGTCGGATCGATGACTACGTGCTGGAGGTTCTGATTACACTGGCGCTTGTCACCGGTGCTTACTCCATCGCTCTGCACCTGCACTTCTCCGGCCCTATCGCCATGGTGATTGCGGGCCTGTTGATCGGCAATCAAGGCACGGCTCTGGCCATGTCGAAAAAGACCAAGGATCACCTCGAGAAGTTCTGGGAACTGGTCGATGAAATCCTCAATTCCGTCCTGTTTATGTTGATTGGGTTGGAGGTCGTTTTCATCCTGCAAAACACGGGCAGCGGTGTTTCGACGCCGCAAGCGGTGATCCTGATCCTCGTGGTAATCGCCCTGTCTGTCGCTGCACGGTTTTCCGCAATCTTTATACCGCTCCAGCTCCGCGCCTTGCGCAGCGACGTCAGCCGCGGGACAGTGCCCATTCTAACCTGGGCTGGTATCCGAGGCGGCATCTCCGTCGCGTTGGCCCTATCCCTGCCAGATAGCCCGGAACGTGGAATTTTGCTGCTGGTAACATACTGCGTGGTGCTGTTCTCTGTCATCGTCCAGGGTCTGACTGTTGAACGGGTTATAAAACGCTATTTCCCCTAAGCGGCGAACGACCTTACCCCGTCCCTGAACCACCATTTTCGCAGCCCAGCGATCCAGCTTCGATAAAAGCTTGATGCGAACTTAAACTTGGCGATACAAGGACGACGCGTGCTGGCTTAGCTCAGTTGGTAGAGCAGTTGATTTGTAATCATCAGGCCGCGGGTTCGACCCCTGCAGCCAGCACCACTACACTCCATTAAAACA
>PAHJ01000116.1 GCA_002705565.1 Geminicoccus sp.
TAAATGAAGATGCTGCCGACAAGGAAATACTCATGTCTATTACGGTAGAACGTAAAGCCGAACTCGTTGAAGAATTTGGCCTCAAGCCGGGCGACACCGGTTCCCCAGAAGTTCAGGTCGCAATCCTTACTGAGCGCATCAAAAACCTCACCGAGCACATGAAAGAGCACAAGCACGACTTCCACTCGCGCCGTGGTCTGCTGATCATGGTGGGTCAGCGTCGTCGCCTGCTCGACTTCGTCAAGCGCAAGGAAGACGCGCGCTACCAGTCGCTGATCCAGCGTCTGGGACTGCGCCGCTAAAGCAGCACAGGGGCTATGAAGCCCCGATTGAGCGGCTGGACGGCCGCTTAAGACGGAAACGGAACCCTGAGGTGCTCTGACATCTCAGGGTTTTTTGTTTCCGGGCGCGGCAAAGTGTGCGACTTCCTCCCCTGCACTGGAACAGCCCAAGCCGGGCGCCATCTCATAGGGGCGGCGTCGGACTTACGCTCCAATCGCTGGTGCGGGGGAAAGGGCTGCTCTCTTTCTGCTGCACCAGGCCGTTGCTCCTTGGGTTCGGTGTTCCAGAGCAGATGAATTGAAACGCAAGAAAAAGACGGCCTTGGGTCGGCTGCTTTTCCGCATGGGGCGGTAAAGTGAACCCGGGGCTATAGGACAAACGATGTTTGAAATTACTCGTAAATCAATCGAGTGGGGCGGCCGGACGCTGTCCCTTGAGTCGGGCCGCGCGGCGCGACAGGCTGATGGCGCTGTGTTGGCACGCTACGGCGATACCGTCGTACTGGCGACCGCAGTCGGTGCCAGAACCCCCAAGGAGGGAATCGACTTCTTCCCCCTGACTGTAAATTACCAGGAAAAGTACTCCGCAGCTGGCCGCATTCCTGGCGGCTTCTTTAAGCGTGAGGGCCGTCCGACGGAGAAAGAGACGCTCACCAGTCGTCTCATTGACCGCCCGATTCGCCCGCTGTTCGTGGATGGTTACAAGAACGAAACTCAGGTGATCCTGACCGTGCTCAGCCACGATCTGGAAAACGATGGCGACGTGCTCGCTATGGTGGCTGCCTCTGCGGCGCTCACCATTTCTGGCCTGCCTTTCCTCGGCCCAATCGGGGCTGCGAAAATCGGCTACAAGGACGGCGAATACATCCTCAACCCAACGCTTTCACAAATGGCTGAAACCGACCTGGACTTGATGGTCGCAGGCACGGCTGAAGGCGTGATGATGGTCGAAAGCCAGGCCGAGGAGCTGTCCGAGGAAGTCATGCTTGGCGCGGTGAAGTTTGGTCATGAGAATTACCGACCGATCATCGACATGATCATCGACTTCGCTGAAGACTGCGCTAAGGACCCGATCGACATGGCCGAGCCAGCCCCCGAGCTGGCGGACTGTGCCGGTGCGGTCGCTGCACAGGCCTCTGACGGCCTGCGCGCGGCTTACACCAAGACGGTCAAGCAGGAACGCGTGGAAGCGGTCAATGCCGTTAAGTCTGCGGCCAAGGAAGCGCTTGCTGAGCAGTTTGACTCCGCCCTGATCGGCGGTGCGCTCAAAAACCTGGAAAAGGACATCGTTCGCGGTGGTATCCTTGATACCGGTGTGCGCATCGACGGTCGCGATACCAAGACCGTGCGCCCGATCGTCGCGGAAACCACGATCCTGCCGCGTACGCACGGCTCGAGCCTGTTCACCCGCGGTGAGACCCAGGCGCTGGTTACAACCACGCTGGGCACAGCGCAGGACGAGCAGATCATCGATAACATCGAAGGCGACTACCGCTCGCACTTCATGCTGCACTACAACTTCCCGCCCTACTCCGTAGGTGAGACCGGTCGCATGGGTGGCGCGGGTCGTCGGGAAATTGGTCATGGCAAGCTTGCGTGGCGGGCCATGCGGCCGCTGCTGCCAGAAAAGGACGACTTTCCTTACACCATCCGAGTGCTCTCGGAAGTGACGGAATCCAACGGCTCGTCGTCGATGGCGACTGTTTGTGGTGCGTCCCTTTCGATGATGGACGCCGGTGTGCCGCTCAAGCGGCCTTGTGCGGGTATCGCCATGGGTTTGATCAAAGAAGGTGAACGCTTCGCGGTTCTATCGGACATTCTCGGTGACGAAGATCATCTGGGTGATATGGACTTCAAAGTGGCTGGAACGTCTGAGGGCGTGACCTCGCTGCAGATGGATATCAAGATCACCTCGATCACGCCGGAAATCATGGAGATTGCCCTAGATCAGGCCAAGGACGGCCGTATGCACATCCTCGGCGAGATGGCCAAGGCGTTGGATACGGCACGCGAGGAGCTTTCCCCGCACGCGCCACAGATGGAAACCATCAAGATCAACAAGGACAAGATCCGCGAAGTCATCGGTACCGGCGGCAAGGTTATCCGGGAAATCACCCAGGAAACCGGCGCTTCTGTCGATATCGAAGAAGACGGCACGATCAAGGTCTCAGCCACCAGCCAGGAATCCATCGCTGCGGCGATCGACTGGATCAAGGGCATCGCCGCTGACCCTGAGGTCGGCACGATCTACCGCGGTAAAGTGGTCAAGTGCGTGGACTTCGGGGCGTTCGTGAACTTCCTCGGCTCCCGCGATGGTCTGGTGCACATTTCCAACCTGACCGAAGGCCGCGTGAACAAGACCACCGACGTCATCAATGAAGGCGATGAGGTCTTCGTCAAGTGCATCGGTTTTGACGATCGGGGCAAGGTCAAGCTGTCCATGAAGGAAGTGGATCAGGAGACCGGCGAAGAGACGGCCGAAGACTAAAGCGCGCTTTGAGTGCCATGTCGGCCCGCTGCGCGGACCGGCGCTTTTCCAAAGGCCACGGAATCTTCCGTGGCCTTTCTTTTTTGGCGGCAGACGGTGTCGAGGGCACATAGCGTTTGGGGTGGCGCTTGACGGGCTCGGCTTCGCCTCGCCAGCCAATCGCGCAGCGCTGGCATCAGCAGCCGTCTTAAACACGAGACATCGGGACAGGCATGTCGCTGTGATGTTTTGACTTCCTGCGCGCAAGGTGCAGGTTGAGGGCGTAACGAGGAAACCTGTTTGTGACCACCCCCGCCGCTTCCCCCCCTGCTTCGGCCTCCGCCTCCGCCGATGTAACCCGCGACTCGCTTGAATTCACCGGACCCACCCTGAGGCAGGCCATCGCGCTGATCATGATCATGGCGGCTGGCGGTGCTGTTGGATACACGGTCTGGGCCTCGCTGATCACCAATTTTGCCATTGAAATTGCCAGTTTTGACGGCTTTCAAATGGGTGCGCTGCATTCGATCCGGGAGATCCCGGGCTTCCTGGCTTTTACCGCCGTGTTTTTCGTCGCAGTGATCCGGGAGCAGAAGCTCGCGATTTTCTTTTTGGCTATGCTGGGCTTGGGCACGGCGCTGACCGGCTTTTTCCCGACCTTCTGGGGCATCGCCATCACCATGTCGATCATGTCGGTTGGCTTTCACTACTACGAGACCTACGCGCAAAGCCTGCAACTGCAATGGTTCCCTAAGGACCGGGCGCCGGTCCTGCTGGGATGGGTGGTCACGACCACGTCTATTGCCGCCATCCTGACCATCGGCGGGTCGTGGTTGGCGTTCAAGATCTTTGATCTCAGCTATCTGGTCGTGTTCCTGGTCGGTGGGATTATCTGCGTGGTCTCGGCCATGATCGGATTTGGTGGGTTTGAGACCCTGCCGCGCGGGGCCGTGCAACGGACGGGCATTGTGCTGCGGGGGCGGTACTGGCTGTATTACGCCCTGACCTTTATCGCGGGTGCGCGGCGACAGATCTTTACTGTGTTCGCGGGCGTGCTGCTGGTCGAGAAGTTCAACATCCACATCGAAGACATGGTTGCTTTGTTGCTGCTCAACGAAGTGTTGAACATGGCCTTTGCACCGCTGGTTGGGCGCTTCATCAAGCGGTTTGGTGAAGGCCGGACGTTGGTGATCGAGTACGCCGGGCTGATACCGATTTTCATCCTCTACGGGCTGGTAACAACGCCCTGGCTCGCCATCGCGCTGTTTATCCTCGACCATCTGTTTTTCAAGCTGGCCTTTGCCATGCGCACGTATTTTCAGAAGATCGCAGACCCCGAGGACATTGCCAGCACGGCGGCGGTTGCCTTCACCATTAACCACATTGCGGCGGTTGCAGTGCCGTTTGTCTTTGGGCTGGTGTGGCTGATCTCGCCGGCGCTTGTGTTCTTTGCCGGGGCGGGCATGGCGGTGGGGTCGCTTGTGTTATCGATGCTGATCCCGCGGATGCCGGCGGTGGGCAATGAGACCCGCCTTCGGGCGTGGGCCGGGTCCAAAGACAACAAGAACCCGGCGGCCTGATCAGCCTGCGTCTCGGTCTGCTCGCAGCAAAGCTGCTACAGCAGAGCCTTGGAGAAAATCAGCGACGCGTTGGTGCCGCCGAAGCCAAAGGAATTCGACAGCGCGGTGTGCACTTCGAGATCACGGTGGTCGGTGAGGATGTCCACGCCTGCGGTCGCTTCATCGAGTTCGTCGATATTCGGGGACTGCGCCAGGAAGCCGCCGTCCATCATCAGCAGTGAATAGATGCTCTCGTTCGATCCCGCAGCCCCCAGCGCGTGACCGGTGAGCGACTTGGTCGAGCCGACGGCCGGTGTCGTGCCTTCGCCGAAGACGGATTTGACCGCGCCCAGTTCGGCCACGTCACCCACTGGCGTCGAGGTGCCGTGGGCGTTGATGTATTGCACCTCAGAAGCTGCCACCGCGCGACCGTCGAAGCCGGCCAGTGCCTGGTGCATGCAGCGGATCGCGCCTTCGCCCGATGGTGCCACCATGTCGTGTCCGTCTGAGGTTGCGCCGTAGCCAACGATTTCAGCGTAAATCTTGGCCCCGCGTGCTTTCGCCCGTTCGTATTCTTCGAGCACCAGCACGGAGCCACCAGCGGAAATCACGAAGCCGTCGCGGTCCTTGTCAAAGGCGCGGGACGCACGTTCGGGCGTGTCATTATACTTGGAGCTCATCGCTCCCATAGCGTCGAAACTCATCGACAAGGACCAGTGTTCTTCCTCGCCGCCGCCGGCGAACACCACGTCCTGCTTGCCGAACTGGATCAGCTCAGCCGCGTGTCCGATGCAATGCGCAGAGGTCGAGCAGGCGGAGGTAATGGAGTAGTTGTGGCCATGGATTTTGAACAGCGTGGACAGGACGGCAGAACAGGTCGAGGACATGACCTTTGGCACGTTGAACGGTCCGATCCGCTTCACGCCCTTTTCCGCCGCTGTTTCCATGGCGTAGGTCTGCCACTTCATCGACGGCCCGCCCGAGCCGATGATCAGTCCGACCCGATCATTTTCAGCGTAGTCGGCTTCTTCCATTCCGGAATCCGCCAATGCTTCTTGCATAGCGATGTAGGCGTAACCCGCAGGTGGCCCCATGAAGCGCAGCGCGCGGCGGTCGATGTGGTCTTCCAGCTCGGTCTTGATGGTCCCTGCGACTTGAGAACGAAAGCCGCGTTCGACGTAGTCCGGCTGCAATACGATGCCCGAGGTGGCATTGCGCAGGGATTGACGGACAGCGTCCTTCCCCACTCCGATGCTTGAGACGATTCCGAGACCGGTAACAACGACGCGACGCATGGCCATAAGCTGGGCTTCCTTCGCAGGAGGTGGGTTTAGAACTGAGACAGGGAGGTAAACAACCCGACGCGCAGGTCTTCACAGGTGTAGATTTCACGGCCATCGACTTCGAGCTTGGCGTTGGCAATGCCAAGGTTGATGCCGCGACGGATCACCTTTTTCATCTGGATGGTGTAGGTCACCAGTTCTACGTCTTTGGTCACCTGGCCCGTGAATTTGACCATGCCCGAGCCCAGTGCGCGGCCCTTGCCCTCGCCACCGGTCCAGCCAAGGTAGAACCCGACCAGCTGCCACATGGCATCCAAACCCAGACAGCCTGGCATCACCGGGTCGCCGATAAAGTGGCAGTCGAAGAACCAAAGATCGTCCTTGATATCCAGCTCGGCGATGATCTCGCCCTTGCCGAACTCGCCGCCTTCGTTGGAGATTTTGGTGATGCGGTCGAACATGAGCATCGGCGGGGCAGGCAGCTGAGCGTTTGTGGGGCCGAAAAGCTCACCACGGGAAGACGCGAGCAATTGCTCGTAGCTAAAAGATTCGGTTTTGGGTTCCACGGACAGGGGCTCCAGAAAGCGAGAAATGTTGCCCGGCACCTTAGCAGGATCAACTCGGTGTCATAGCCATGAAAGATCGACTCAGAGGAGCGTGGTTAACAGAGCGGCAAACAGCGTCAGCGCTATCAGAACCAGAGGCGGCAGGCGCAGTACCCACAGGAAGAACAGCCCCAGCAGCGCTGCAGCGACGTAGGCGGTGGTGTCGCTGGCCTGTTGGATCAGCAGTCCCGGCTCCCAAAGCTGGAAAAACAGGCCAAAGGCGGTTGCGCCCAGCAGGCCGACGACGGCGGCATTGACCCCCGCGAGCGCGGCTTTGTAGGCGCGAACTTGAGAAAACGCGGCCGACAGCGGCACGACAGCCATCACCAGCAGCACGCCGGGCAGGAAAATCGCGATGGTGCCGAGCAAGCCCAACACCAACCCGCTCAACCCGCCAAACTGCCCGCCCAGGAAGGCTGCAACGGCGAAAACTGGGCCGGGAATGGCCTGCGCGAAGCCGTAACCGGTGCGAAACGCGCTTTCGGGGACCAGATCGGGTTCTACCAGCACATCGTTGAGCAGAGGCAGAACCACGTGTCCGCCGCCAAACACCAGCGAACCGGCTTCATAGAAGCCAGCGATCAGTTGCACGGGAACCGGACCAAGCTTGAAGAGAATCACCGCCATCGACAGGCCCAGCAGCGTGAAAAAGACGATCAGGCAGGGCAAAACGAGCCCGCGCTGCCGAGAACTTCTTGTGTGAGACGGGGCCTCCTGATTGCCGTTGTGGGTCTCACGGGCTGTGTCCGCCTCACTGTCGGCTGTGATCGATGCACTAACGGCTTCGTCGTTGGGCAGGAACAGCAAGCCCATCAAGGCGCCTATGACAATCGGGGTTAGCTGCACGAAAATCTGGAGCGGCCCTAAATCCAGATCCGGCAAGCTATCCAGGCCGGCCAGCAGCAGCACGATCAAGAACGCCAGAATGGTGGTCAGGCGTCGCACACGACCAACGGACAAGGTTTTGAACATGCCGATGGTCGCAAACGAGATCACCGCGACCACCAGCGGCGTCATCCAGTCCGCGAGATGCGCCATAAAAGTCTGCACAAAGCCCTGGCCCATGCCGCCACCAGCAGCGGCGACAAAGAACAGGCCCAGCGCGAGTAGAATCACCATGGATGGGATCAGGAATAGGCTCAGACAGAGGAAGGCCGTGCCCAGCGAGCTGGACATCTTCCAAGCGCAGGCAAAGGCCATCTGGCTGCTGGTTGGTCCCGGCAGTGCCTGACAAAGAGCCAAGCGTTCGGCAAAGGCTTCGTCGTCCATCCATCCGGTCTTGGTGATAAAGGCATCGCGGTAGTAGCCGATGTGGGCTACGGGTCCGCCAAAGGAGGTGAAGCCCAGCCGCGCATAGGTCTGAATCAAGTCCGCGGAGGAGGGTGAAGAAGTGACGTTTTCGGACATGACCTCGGCCTACAAAAAGTGGTATTCCAGCCCTTAGCAAATGATCTAAGGCCCGGCTATGAGTGATATTGTTCCAGATGGATTTGAAGTCTCCTTTACCGAAATGAAGCACGGTACACGGGAGGATTATCTCGCGCTGCACGCACTGGAGCAGCCCTTCGTCAACGAAACTGGGGAGCGCGTGTTGCGTGAGCTGGCACGGCAGGGGAATGAGACGCTGGCCGGGTACAAGATCAGTCGGCTGGAGCACGGCTTGCAGTCGGCGACCCGCGCGCTCGAGGATGGGGCGGATATCGACTGGATCGTTGCGGCGTTGCTGCACGACATCGGTGACGGTCTAGCCCCCCAGAACCACGACAAGATGGCCGCTGAGATTGTCCGGCCCTTTGTGCGGGACGAGGTGGCCTGGACGGTGGAGCACCATGGGATTTTCCAGATGGTCTACTACGCCGAGCACTACGGCTGGGATCCGGAGAAGCGGCGGGAGTTCAAAGACAGCCCTTACTATCAGTCCTGCGTCGATTTCTGCGAGCGCTGGGATCAGTCGAGTTTTGACCCGGACTATCCCATGAAGGACCTCGATTTCTTTGCGCCCATGGTTCGTGAAGTTTTTGCCCGCAAAGCCTACGACCAAGCGCATATTCAGCCCGGCGTGGTTGTTGGGGTGCCAACCCAGAGCGATTGATGCGGCTGGGCTCGCTATGCGCGCCGGAACACCGGGTAGAGCCCGCCCTTGAGCGTCACCCGCACGTCTGCGCCTGCGCTGGGGGCCGTCATAACGGGCGAGTGCCAGTGCAGTTGCTGGCCGTCATCCAAGCTGACCATGAGATCAACAAACGAACCCATGTAGCGGTGGCTCAGCACGCGGACGTGGGTACCTTCGTCGCCTTGCATCGCCAGTGACAGGTCTTCGGGACGGATCAGGATGTCGATTTCTTCCTGACCGCTGGGTGGGGCCTGGACCCAGCGCGGCATGACGTCGCCAAAGGGGGTTTGCACGGTCATCTGACCGGGAGCGAAGCAGGCGCGTAGAAAGGAGCCTTCGCCGATGAACCGGGCAACTTCCCGCGATGCGGGGGTGGCGTACAGGCTTTCCGGCGCGCCTGATTGTTCGACCTTGCCGTTGCCGATCACGGCAACTTCATCGGCAAAAGCAAAGGCCTCGCCCTGATCATGGGTGACGAGCAAAGCGGTCATCTGTTCGGCGTCGAGGATCTCGGTGACCGATTGCAGCAAGCGCAGACGGGTCTCCAGATCGAGGCTGGAAAACGGCTCATCGAGCAGTAGAACCCCGGGTTTGGGTGCCAGCGCCCGCGCCAGCGCGACCCGTTGCTGCTGACCACCCGACAGGGCATCAGGACGCGCGCGGCGGAATTCAGTCAGGCCGGTCAGCTCCAGCAGGGCATCGACTCGGTGGTGTGCTTCGCGCCCGGAGATGCCTCTGAGGCCATAGCGAATGTTGCGCTCGACGGTCATGTGCGGGAACAGCGCCAGATCCTGAAACACCAGACCTACGCCGCGCCGTTCGGGGTCAATGGTCAGCCCGGGCGCGCTGACCTCGCGATCGCCCACACGGATGCTGCCGTCCATCAGATCCATGAACCCGGCCACGGCCCGAAACAGCGTCGTCTTCCCGCTGCCACTGGCCCCCACAAGCGCCAGCCGCCCGCCGTCGTCCACGCTCAACGACAGGTCGTTAAGAACGGGATGGCTGGAGCTGTAACCGGTGGAAATGCGGGAGACGTCGAGGCGGGGCATATCGCTAGTTTAAATGGGTTAGAAGACTGGTTTGGTCCAGATAAGGTCAGTTTGCCACGATCCGCAAGACATGCGTCTGCATTTAAGCCGTGCTAAGGGTGGAAGTGAGTACGGATTGAGGAAGGTTTTGCCTTGGAATTTGACTATGTCATTGTTGGCGCGGGGTCGGCGGGTTGTGTGCTGGCCAACCGCCTGTCAGCCGATCCGGATGTTACTGTGTGCTTGATAGAAGCCGGTTCCCGAGACCGTAATCCCGCAATCCATTTGCCTTTTGGCCTTGCTGTGCTGGGTAAGTTTGACGCCCTGTCCTGGGGCTATACCGTCGAGCCCCAGACCCACATGAAGGGCCGCCAGCCTTTCTGGCCGCGCGGTAAGGTTTTGGGTGGGTCGTCGTCCGTCAACGCAATGATTTATGCGCGTGGCATGCGTGCCGATTACGACGGTTGGGCCGCAATGGGGGCGACAGGCTGGGATTACGATTCGGTGCTGCCCTACTTCCTGAAAGCTGAAGACAATGCGCGCGGCGCGGATGAGCTGCACGGTGTCGACGGCCCGCTGAGCGTCTCCGATCCGGCGGACCCTAATCCTCTGAGCCTGGCGTTTGTTGAAGCCGGACAGCAGACGCAGCTGCCGCTGACGAACGATTTCAATCGGGGCGAGGACACGGAAGGGGTCGGGCTGTATCAGACGACCACGCGCCGGGGTCTGCGCGCATCAGCCGCACGGTCATATCTCTCCGATGCGGTCCAGGCCCGGCCCAACCTGCACATTATGACCCAGCAGCACGTCCGGCGCATCACCGTTGAGGGCCAGCGTGCCACCGGCGTCGAGCTGGGCGGCACAGGTGACGAGCCGTCCCAAAGAATCGGCGCCAGACGGGAAGTGCTGCTCAGTGCCGGGGCGATCAACAGTCCGCAGGTTCTCATGCTCTCCGGCATAGGTCCGGCGAACCACTTGCAGGCCCTTGGTATCCCTGTGGTGCTGGATGCGCCGGGTGTGGGGCAGGGGCTTGCGGATCATTTGGATGTTATTATCGAGCACCACGCCACCACGGGCGTCGGCCTGGGTTTCGAATGGAACATAGGCTTTAGAATGGCGCGCTGGGGGGCGAAGTGGTTGCGTCAGCGCGAGGGGGCGCTGGCGTCAAACGTGGCCGAGGCAGGTGGTTTCGCCAAATCGTCTCCTGATCTGGATATCCCCGACATCCAGTTCCACTTCCTACCCGCCCGGATCAAAGATCACGGCCGCAAATGGGTCTGGGGCTACGGCTTCTGCGTGCACTGCTGCAACCTCTACCCCAAGTCCACTGGCGAAATCCGGCTGGCTTCACCCGACTCCACCGCAAAGCCGCTGATCGACCCTCAATACCTTTCCGACCCGGACGATCACGACCTCGACGTGCTGATGTCTGCGACTCGCTGGGGGCGGGCCCTGATGGGCGCGCCGGCGTTTGACGCCTATCGCGGCGAGGAAATCAGCCCGGGCGCGGCGGTGCAGACCCGTGAACAGGTCCGAGAATGGATACTGGAAACCGCCGATACGGTGTATCACCCGACCAGCACCGTCGCCATGGGCGCGGCGGATAATCTCAATGCCCCACTGATGCCTGACTTACGGGTCAAAGGGATTGCGGGTTTGCGGGTTATCGATGCGTCGGTCATGCCGCGTCTGGTCGGTGGCAACACCAACGCGCCCACGATAATGATCGCCGAGAAGGCAGCGGATTTGATCCGTCAGGAGGCATAGGAAACCAAAGATGACAACAATCAAGACCTACGACATTACCACCGCCGAGGGCGCGCGGTTCTCTCCTCATGCTTGGCGCACCACCATGGCCTTGGCTCACAAAGGCCTGGACCACGAGTGTGAGAAAATCGGCTTTACCGATATTCCCGGCATCTGCGACGGCGCGCGCAAGATTGTACCGACCGTTGAAATCGACGAAGCCGTGTTGTCTGACAGCTGGGCCATTGCCCTGCATCTGGAGGAATCCTTTTCCGAAGGACCGAGTCTGTTTGGCGGTGAAAAAGGCAAGGCACACGCCCTGTTCATCAACAACTGGGCAAGCTTCTCCCTCAATCCCCAAGTGATCCGCGTGATCCTGCTGGATATCTACAACCAGCTTCAGGACAAGGACCGCGACTACTTCCGCGCATCCCGGGAAAAGCGATTTGGTATGGGTCTGGAGGACTTTGTGGCCGGTGCGGCTGAACCCGCCAAAGCCCAGCTCAAAGGCGTGCTTTTGCCCATGGTCAAGACACTTGAGACCCAGCAATGGCTTGGCGGCCGGGTGCCGTCCTACGCTGATTACATCGCCTTTGGCACCTTCCAGTGGGTGCGTACCGTCTCAACCTTTGATCTCGCGTCCTATGGCGGAGAGCCGGTTCAGGCTTGGCTGGACGCGACCTTGGACCTGTTTGATGGTCTCGGTCGCAAGGAACGCGCTGCCTCGTGAAGACAGGAGCGCGGCAAAGGCTCGATTATTGCCGCGCTTGCGCAGTATAGTCGCATATTGCAAAAAGGCGCTCTGCCGTCTTCATCACCACAAGGGTCTCACCGTCACCATGGTTAAACATTGGTTCGCCATTCTCGCTCTGTGTCTGCTGAGCGTGGTTGGGCTGTCGTCCGCAGGGGCACAGCAGTCTTCGGTGCGGGTTTTGGCCGTGGTCAACGACGACATCATCACGGATGTGGATCTGGCCTATCGCATCAACATGGCGATTATGGTCGCCGAAGTGCCAAACACCACAGAGCGCCGTCTCGCACTGGCGCCGCAGGTGCTGGACAAGTTGGTATCGGACAAGATTCGGCTGCAGGAAGTCAAACGGCTTGAGATCGACATTCGCGATGCCTTCGTCATGGATGCGTTCGACAGCATCGCCAAGCAGAACAAACTCGACCGTGACGGCTTCGAGGCCCTGATCCGCAAATCGGGGGTTCCGGCTAAGACCATGCAGGAACAAATTCGTGCGCAGATCGCGTTGAATGCCATTAGCCAGCGCCAGGTCATGCCGGACGTTGAAATCTCCGACAGCGAGTTGATGGCCGAAATCAACCGCATCAATGCTTTGCGCGGTCGGTCCGAACGGCAGTTGGTAGAAATCTTTCTGCCTTTTAACGGTCAGTCCTCTGAACGCGAGGTCCGCCAGCAGGCTTTGCAGATCATCGAGCAGCTTCAGCAGGGTTCAGACTTCGGCAAATTAGCGCAGCAATATTCCTACGCCGCGACTTCAGGTCTGGGCGGCGCCCGCGGGTGGGTGCCTGAAGGATCGCTGGAGGCGGATCTTGAGGCCGGGCTCGCCACCATTCGTCCGGGGCAGATTACCGAAGTTCCCATCCGCACTGACGATGGCTATTTCATCATGGGCATCCTCAACCGTCGTCCCATCGGGGCTGCGTCTTCGCGCACCATTGCGGCGCTGCGGCATCTGTTCCTGAATCTGCCCGAGGACCTCAGCAACCCCATCGCGCAGCAGCGCCTGGCTCTGCTGACCTCGATTTCGGAGCAGGTTCGGGGTTGTCGTCAGTTTGATCAGGTCATCGCCGACTATGGCGAGCCGGGCTCGGGCAATCTGGGCGAAACCGACCTCTCGACCCTGCCGCCGATCATCTCGGTGACGCTGTCCGCGCTGGAGGTGGGAGAAGTTAGCCCACCGCTGCCTGGGGACGGCGGCGGATCGGTGTACATGGTCTGCGGCAAGCGGGTCGAGGTGGATCCCCTGACTGCTGATGCTGTGCGCGAACGCCTGACCAATGAGCGAATCGAAAAGCTCACCCGTCGCTATGATGCTGATCTGCGGCGGAATGCGTACATTGATTACCGGTTCTGAGTTGCTAACCCGGTGAATATAGACGACCTGCCAGCGCTGCGTTCCGTGCTCGACACCCACAACCTCGCGCCTACCAAAGCGCTGGGGCAGAACTTCCTGCTCGACCTCAACCTGACAGCGCGCATTGCCCGGTCTGCGGACCCTTTGGACGGCTGCAATCTGATCGAAGTTGGCCCCGGTCCTGGCGGCCTGACGCGGGCCTTGCTGCAAACCCAGGCCCAGAGTGTACTGGTGATCGAAAAGGACCGCCGCACGGCGCCCATTCTCGAACAGCTGGCCCAGACCCGGGAAGGGTTGGAGAAGGGGCTTGAGGTGCGGTTCGAGGACGCCTTGGCGGTGGATCTGCTGCACGAGGTCAGCGCCCCCCGCGCCATCGTGGCCAACCTGCCTTACAACGTCGCCACGCCCCTGCTGGTCGCGTGGTTACGGGATTTGTGGCGGGAAGCCGGAGCTTATCGGTCGCTCACGCTGATGTTTCAGCGTGAAGTGGTGGACCGGATTACGGCCCAGCCCGGCGATAAGGCTTATGGTCGGCTGGGGGTTCTTACCGCGCTCACCGTGGCGGCTGCGGAGCGGCAGTTTGACGTGCCGGCGCAGGCCTTTACCCCGCCGCCCAAGGTGACGTCCGCCATTGTTCGACTGGACGCGCGTGCAGACGTGCCCGGGCCTCTGGCGCTGTTCGCGCAAATTGAGCGTGTGACGGCTGCTGCTTTCGGTCAGCGGCGGAAAATGCTGCGGCAGTCGCTGAAATCCATCGTTCCCCAGGCTGAGGCGTTCCTCGAAGCCCTTGAGATCCCGCCCACAGCCCGGGCTGAAGAGCGCCCGCCCGAAGACTTCCGCCGGATCGCCGAAGCGATTTAGTTCTCGATGGAGCGAATGTCCGAGACGATCTGATCCAAACCCTTCCACCGTTCCCGCCTCAGTCTCTCGGCGGCAAGAATGGCGCGGACCTGCTCGACGCTTTCGTCGATGGTGCTGTTCACGATGATGAAATCGTACTCCGCCCAATGGGAAACCTCGCCGGGGGCTTTGGACAGGCGATAAGCGACCTGGTCATCGGTTTCGTCAGTCATCGTCTGGCGCGACTTCAGCCGGGATTCCAGCGCAGCCAGAGACGGTGGCAGGACAAACACGCTCACCAGATCCTGCGGCATCTTTTGACGCAGCTGCTGCGTCCCTTGCCAGTCGATGTCGAACAGCACGTCCCGACCTTCGTCTAACGCGGTTTCGATCGTGGCGCGAGGTGTGCCGTAGGAATTCTTGAACACCGTGGCCCATTCGAGCAGGCCGTCGCTGTCCACCAGTTCCTGAAACTCGGGCTCGCTGGTGAAATGGTAGTGAACGCCGTCCACTTCGCCTTCGCGCGGGGGGCGGGTTGTAGCGGATACTGATAGCGCGAGATTATCGTCGCCTTGGAGCAAGGCCCGCGAAATCGTGGTTTTGCCCGCGCCAGAGGGCGAGGAGAGAACGAGCATCAACCCGCGACGGGACAGCGGTTTATTCGACATTGGCCACCTGCTCCTTAAACTGATCAACCACGGATTTCAGCGCCAGACCGATGTTGGTCAGCGCCATCGAACCGGCCTTGGAACACAGGGTATTGGCTTCCCGCATGAATTCTTGCGCCAGGAAATCCAGCTTGCGCCCCGCAGGTTCGCCTGAGGTCAGCAGTTCCCGCGCGCTTTGGATATGCACGCGCAAGCGATCGAGTTCTTCTCGCACGTCAGCTTTGGTAGCGAGAATGGCGGCTTCTTGGGCCAAACGGTCTTCGGGGATTGCCGTGCTGGCCTTCAGCGCCAGATCTGCGGCCAACGACGATAGCCGTTCGGCCATGGCGACGGTCACGGCGTCGGCCAGCGGCCCAGCCTCCCCGGTGTGGTGTTCGATCTGATCGACCAGACCGGAGAGCACATGATAGAGCTGAGCGCCTTCGGTCAGCCGGGCCAGCCGCAAAGCCTTAGCAGCCAGCGCGAAACTGTCGATCACGGCCTCGTTCAAAGCGGTCTGTTCGTCTTCGCTGAGTGAGGTGCTTCGGGTTTCCAAGATGCCGGGCAGAGACAGCAGCGCCGCTGTATCCGGTTCCCGGCCATCCCGCCGCCGTGCCACTTGGGCCAGCCGGTCCAGCGCAGCGTGGTTCACCTGCACTTCATGGCGCGCGCCCGGCAGGTCGAGTTGCAGGCTGGCAGACACCGACCCGCGCGTCACTTGGCCCTGCAGCAGCCTTTTCAGCGTCGCTTCGATACCGTCCATCCGTCCCGGCATGCGCCAGCGCACGTCCAGGGACTTTCCATTCACCGATTTCAGCGACCAGTTCCAGGTCGTTTCACCGAGGCTGCCATCAACCGCTGCGAAGCCGGTCATGGATTGCAAGGGTGGGGATTGCATAGGGGAGAGGTCTGAAGTCATGTCGCGTCTATACCCTTGCTGGACAGCAAAGAGTAGGCCTTAGAGGTCAATAAATTGGGATCGTAGCCATGAAAAACCCTTCCGTCATTGTTATTACTGGCGCATCCAGCGGCCTCGGCGAAGGCCTTGCCGAAGCCTACGCGGCGCCGGGACGCACGCTGTTGCTCACGGGCCGAAATCAAGCGCGCCTGCAGGGGGTTGTCAGTGCGTGCGAGGCCAAAGGGGCTCGGGTGATCCCCGCGCTGGTCGACGTTGCCGACCGCGACGCCATGGATCGCATGCTGACCGACTTCGATCGGGAAAATCCCATCGACCTGCTGATCGCCAACGCGGGTGTTGGGTACGGGACGGGCCGGTACTTGATGGAACGGCCTGAACACACCCACGAGCTATCGATGATCAATATGATCGGGGTCTCGAATACCGTGATGCCGATCATCAATCGGATGGCCGCTCGCGGAAAGGGTCAAATTGCGCTGATGGCCTCGGTGGCCGGTTTCGCTGCAATTACACAGTCTCCGTCCTATGCCGCGACCAAGGCCTACGTAAAGCACTGGGGCGAAGGGCTCTATGGGCGGCTGAAGCCCTTTGGCGTGACGGTGACGACGATTTGCCCCGGCTTTGTCAAAAGCGCTATGACCGACGCCAACCGCTTCTCCATGCCTTTCCTGATGGACCGAGACCGGGCTACGGATATCATGGTGCGCGGCATGGCAGACGGACGGGCACGGGTGTCTTTTCCCTGGCCGGTGACTTGGGTTGCCGGCGTGCTGGGCGCACTGCCGAGTTTCATCGCTACCCGCTTAAACCCCCTCCACACAAAGCCTAAGCTGCCGCCTATTGACTGACAGAGTTCGTGCCTTCCGCGAGCACCCGATGCGCGGGGATTTCGTCCGTAGGGCGCGCCTTTGGGGGGTTGGGCATGAAGCGGCGGAATTCACAGGCGCGCCAATCGCGTACGCGCTGCTGGTGCTCGGCGTAGGTCTTTGTGAAGGCGGTGGCGCCATCGCAGCCTGCAACGAAAAAGATGTAGTCAGTCTGGGCCGGGGTCAGCGCTGCGAGAATGGCGTCGATGCCGGGGTTGGCGATCGGGCCAGGCGGTAGGCCGCTGTGCTTGTAGGTGTTGTAAGGGTTGCTCTCGTCCAGCAATTCAGACCGCTTCAACCCCCGCCCTAGGCGACCGGTTCCCTCAGAGAGGTAATAGACCAGCGTCGGGTCGGCCTGCAGCCGCATCCCCTGCCGCAAGCGGTTGGTATAGACGCTCGCCACCACGGCGCGCTCTGCTGCAATCGCCGTTTCCTTCTCAACGATGGAGGCTAGGGTCAGGGCTTCGAGTTTTGTGTTGACCATTGTGTCGGACGCGCGCTCTTCCCACGCGGCATCCAGCGCTGCGCCCATCGCCGCCTGCATGCGTTCGATCACCCGCTGGCGAGGTTCGTTGAGCGCGTAGGAGTAGGTGTTGGGCAGCAGGGTGCCTTCCGCCGGGATGGTGGTGACCTCGCCGGTCAGCCCATCCGCCGAATTCAGGCGCGCAATGACGTTCTTGACCGTCACGCCTTCAGGAACCGTGACAAAGCGGTTCACCGCCTTGCCGTCGATTAGGATGTCGAGGATTTCGTTGGGGTTGGCCTTGGCAGGGATGACAAACTCGCCGGCCTTGATGCTCGCCGTATCGCCGCGCAGCCGGGCCAACAGTACGATTTGTTCCGCGCTGTTGATCAGCCTTGCGGCCTCCAGATCATCCGCTATCTGACCCAGGCCCGCCCCTCGAGGCACCACAAAGGTCGCTTCTATCGTCGCCGAGGGCGGTGGCTGCATCCAGTACGCGCCCAGACCCAGGATCGCCGTCGCTGCTGCGGCCAGAATCGCTCCCATGGTCACCCCAAGTTTTAAAATGAATTTGAACACGCGACGAGTGTCCGCTCCTGACGGTTTAAGCAATCGGGGGGCCGAACCCACGACAAAAAGTGCTTCAGCCGGTAAATGCCGAGAAAATTATCGAACCGTTGGTGCCACCGAAGCCAAAGCTGTTAGATACTGTCGCACGAATTTGTCGTTCGCGTGGCTGATTAGGCACCAGATCCATGTCGATATCGTCTTCAGGGTCCGTCAGATTCAGGGTGGGCGGTGCCACCTGATCCCGAATCGCCATCAGACAGAAAATCGCCTCTAGTGCGCCTGCAGCGCCAAGGGCGTGACCGACGGCGGACTTGGTCGAGGACATGGACATGACCTTGCGGTGCTCACCGAATAGTGCACGCACGGCGCGGAATTCGGCAAGATCGCCCAGCTGCGTCGAGGTCCCGTGAGCGTTGACGTAGTCGATGTCTTCGACGTTCATGCTGCCCGAGCGCAGTGCCGCTTCCATAGCGCGACGGCCGCCGTTGCCGTCTTCAGGCGGCGCAGTTATGTGGTGTGCGTCCCCGGACATGCCGTAGCCTCGGACTTCAGCGATGATATTCGCCCCACGTGCCCGGGCGTGTTCGAGTTCTTCGAGCACCACGACGCCCGAACCCGAACCAATGACAAAACCGTCACGACCCTTATCCCACGGGCGGGACGCTTCGCTTGGGGAGTGGTTGTGTTTGGTCGACAGCGCGCGTGCGGCACAGAAGCCCGCAACGCCAATTTCTATGATGCCGTGCTCAGTCCCGCCTGCAACCATCACGTCGGCATCGCCCAGCGCAATCATGCGTGCGCTGTCACCGATGGCGTGGGTGCCGGTGGTGCAGGCAGTTGAATTGGCGTGGTTGGGGCCGCGGAAGCCATATTTCATGGAAATGTGGCCCGAGGGCAAATTCACCAGAATTGCGGGGATGGCAAAAGGCGACAAGCGCCGTGCACCCTTGGTCATCACAGTCTTAACCGCATCGGTAAAGCTCTGGATTCCGCCGATGCCTGATCCGACCATCACGCCTGTGCGGTTCTGCGCTTCTTCGTCCTGCGGCTTCCAGCCTGACATTTCGACTGCTTCAGTCGCGGCAGCGAGGGCATAGATGGTAATAGGGTCAACGCGCCGACGTTCTTTGTCGGGCATGACCGCTTCAGCATCCAGGGCACAAGGGTCGTCAGCACGAACCCCGCCCACGATCGGCACTTCGCCCCCGATGGTAGAGGGCAAATGAGAAGCATCGAAGCCTTGGATGGTTCCGATACCGCTTTCCGCATTCAGCAAACGCTTCCAGCTGTTATCAACTCCGGCCCCCAGCGGTGAAACCATGCCAACGCCGGTGACCACCACGCGGCGTAAACCGGTCATGCTCAACCCTCACCCGAAAAGGCAGACAGGCGCCCCAGGCGCCAATCTGGTCGTCTCAAGAAGTCTGCGACTTAGCCGACAGCTTCGCTAATGTGCTTCACAGCATCACCAACCGTACCGATCTTTTCAGCGGCATCGTCAGGAATTTCGAGGTTGAACTCTTCCTCAAACGCCATGACCAGCTCAACGGTATCCAGGCTATCCGCGCCCAGATCGTCAACAAAGCTTGCGCTCTCAACAACTTTGTCTTCTTCAACAGACAAACGCTCAACGACGATTTTCTTAACGCGATCAGCAACGTCACTCATGGTTCACAGTCCTATGGTTGTTCAGTGAAAGGAATAGGATGCGGTCCCTTAACACAAGCTTTGAGCTTGTCGAAACCACAGAGCGGGGGTCTGCTGACCGCTACGGCTATAGCATGGCCATCCCGCCGTTCACGTGCAAGGTCGTCCCGCTCATATATCCGGCTTCGTCACTGGCAAGATACACCACGGCAGCTGCGATTTCTTCGGGTTTCCCCATGCGGCCTGACGGCACAGTTGCGATCTGCTCAGCGACCACCTTTTCCGGCAAGTCTGCGGTCATGGCGGTTTCCACGAAACCCGGTGCCACGCAGTTGGCCGTGATCCCGCGGGAGCCGACTTCGCGGGCAATCGATTTCGTCATGCCCACGATTCCGGCCTTGGAGGCGGCATAGTTGGCCTGGCCGGGGTTACCCATGAAGCCCACCACTGAAACCACGTTGATGATCCGGCCCCAGCGGCGCTTCATCATCCCCTTCATCGCCCCGCGGCACAGGCGGAAGGTGGCGGAGAGGTTGACGTCGATCACCTGCGCGAAGTCGTCGTCCTTCATGCGCATCGCCAGACCGTCTTTGGTCAGGCCGGCGTTGTTGACCAGAATATCGATCCGACCGGCTGCTGCCTCAGCGTCGGCGAGCATTTTCGCTTCGCCCTGAGGATCCCCCAGTGATGCGGTAAAGATGTGGCAGGGTCCTGCGCAGGCCTCTGCAGTTTCCTGCAGCGCGCCCTCGCGCCGACCGGTCAGAACCAGCGTCGCGCCCTGCGCCGACAGTGCAATCGCCGTCGCCCGTCCAATGCCACCAGAGGCTCCGGTGACCAGAGCGACTTTTCCAGTAAGGTCAAACATAGACTTTCCTTCTTCGCGGACCCTTGGGGTCCATCGTTGGGTCATTTTCAAGACCGTTTTTCAGACCGTAGGGGGGAACACCGGCTCAGCCAAGAGATTCGGCAAACGCCCGCAGGCCATCTGCTGTTCCCACTGACTGCGCCGTCACGCCGGGTGCGATCCGCTTGGTCAGCCCGGCAAGTACAGCCCCTGCGCCCAGTTCGACCAGCTCGGTCACGCCGTGTCCGGCCATCCACTCGACCGACTCGCGCCAGCGCACGCGGCCCGTGACCTGGCGTACCAGCAAGTCGGTGGTCTGCGCCGGGTCGTCATAGCTGGCAGCCAGCACGTTGGCGACCACGGGCAGGGCCGGGGCGCCGATCGCGGCGGATGCGAGCGCCTGAGCCATTGCATCGGCGGCGGGCTGCATCAGGGAGCAGTGAAAGGGTGCCGATACCGGCAGGGGCAAGGCCCGTTTCGCGCCGGCGGCTTTCATGGCATCGCTGGCCGCGCTGATCGCGCTGGCTGAGCCAGAGATCACCACCTGTCCGTTCGCATTGTCGTTAGCGACTTCGGCCGCGCCAAGGCTGTTATCGGTCTGTGCCAGCACGTCTTCGACCTGCTCCATGGTCAGGCCCAGCACCGCTGCCATCGCGCCTTCGCCAACAGGAACTGCCGACTGCATGGCCCGTCCACGCAGACGCAGCAGCTTTGCCGTGTCCGCAATCGACAGCGCGCCCACAGCAGCGAGCGCGGAGTATTCGCCCAGCGAGTGCCCGGCTACGAAGCCGCCGTGGTCCTTGAGCGCGATACCGAAGTCAGCCTCCAGCGCGCGCACGACGGCGAGCGAAACCGCCATCAGCGCTGGTTGGGTGTTTTCCGTGAGTTTGAGGTCATCCTCTGACCCGGAAAAAATCAGCGCCGAAAAATTCTCGCCCAGCGCGTCATCAACTTCATCAAAAACTGCCTTTGCGGCAGGAAACGAGTCGGCCAGATCCTGGCCCATTCCGATTTTCTGACTGCCCTGACCGGGAAACACGAAAGCTCTCATGACGCGATGCTCCGTCCTTTACGTGACTGACCTCAACAATTGCAGGGGTTTATGCGCCGCGTAAGGCGGTGTGACAACCATCGCCTCGGGTTTAGCTGGGTATCACGGGAGCCATGCGTCGAAACGGTTGTTTCAGAGCCGCGTTGGGGCTAAACGAACGCTGCTCAAACACTCCTTGCCCGGTCGAGAGCTCTACCCAAAGAACGGGCTATTGGCGTTCCGGTTTCCGGGGCGTTCATATTATCCAAAGGGAGTCATATAAAATGGCTTTTTACGAATGCGTCTACATGGCGCGGCCGGATGTTTCCCCGACCCAGGTCGAGGCAATCACCGAGCAGATTACCACCATCGTGACTGAATACGGCGGATCGGTTCACTCCAACGAGTACTGGGGCCTGAAGTCCCTTGCGTACCGCGTGAAGAAGAACCGCAAGGCGCACTACGTCCTGATGAATATCGACATGAACAACGAAGGCAAAGCCGAGATGGAGCGCAACATGTCGCTGAACGAAGACGTTCTGCGCATGATGACCCTCCGTATCGAGGAAATGCCTGAAGGTCCATCCATCCAGATGCGCGCCAAAGCACGCAGTGATCGCCCAGATCGTCCAGATCGCGGTGATCGTGGTGGTGACCGCGGTGGTGATCGTGGCGGTGATCGTGGTGGTGACCGTGGTGGCGATCGGGGCGAACGCCGCGAACGTCGCGATGCTGAATAAGAGTTAGGAAGAGGATAAAGACTATGGCTCGACGTCCCTTTCCCCGTCGCAAGAAGTCCTGCCCGTTCTCTGGCCCTAACGCTCCAGTGATCGACTACAAGGACACCA
>PAHJ01000005.1 GCA_002705565.1 Geminicoccus sp.
GGGCGAGGCGGGCGCAGCAGACGCTGAGCAGCAGGCAATTCCAGCTGGCATCGCTGGGTTTCTGATCTGGGCTTTCCGCCAGCCAGCGGCTGGCATCACCTCGCGGTGACGTACTCGTTTGGGTCCGCGAAATCCATCACTGGCTGGATCGACGGCATCGAGACGACCGGCACATGGGACATGGCCGGGGCCACCGATCGTGCTCCGATTGTCGATAACGACTCCATTTACATCGGGTCCAGCCAGAACGGCAACACTGGCAATAGCTTCCTTGGCACGGTCGACGAAATCCGTCTGCACCGGGCGCGGTTTACCACCGAACAAGCACTTGCCAGATTCGATCGCGAAGGCGGTTCCATCATTGTCAAACCAGAGCCACCGCGAATGCCGGAGATCCAGCTCCCAGATCCTCAACGGGTCCAATTTTCGATCCACCAAGGCCTTGATTCGCACGAGCAGTGGCCGTTCAACGAACAAAGTGTGCCAGCCCCCACGGCAACCTGGTCGAGCACCGAGTTGCTGCTGCCACGACTGCCTCAAGCCTATGACAGCTGGGGCATCCGCAATGCTTGGCAAGCCCCAGTGATGCTGCGTGCCGCCGCGGATGTTGAGCTCCCGGCCGGAGAGTATCGCATTCTGCTGCGAGCCCGTCAGTTGGGGCGATTATGGGTCAACGGCCAACAGGTCACCGACACGACGGTCAACAAACGCCGGCGTATCAATTTGGAACCCATCGTGCCCATCCCTAAACCCAGCGTTCCAGACGCTCGCGTCACGCCCTTTGCTCAGCAGGACGCTGTGGGCACCTTTACGATCGAAGCTGCCGACACCGACACCAGTGGAACGTCGACCGCACGCGTTGTGTTAGAACTGATGGTCGGCGGCAAACAACAGCGCACCGAAACCGGCGAAGTCTGTGTCGCAATCGCTTCGATGAATCAGCCCTGGTTTGATGTCCTGCGTCCTGCTAACCAACCAGTGCTGCCGCTTACCAACGCACAGGTGATTCCCGCGTTGCAAGCCATTGAAACGCAACTGACTGAGTTTGACGATGATCGACGACGGAACCAGTATGCCTCCAGCCAGGACAGCTACTGGCAGGATCGTCATCAATTTGCCCGCCAAGTGGTTGACTCGCGCCGTCAACTGGCTGCAGACTCAGCCCCCCCAACGTTTGCACAGTGGTCCGAGCATCAATCACAGACGCCACTGTCGCTGCATCCGATCGACCGCTTGATCACCGAAAAAATCAATCGCTTTCAATCGGCATCCACGTCGTCCACGAAATCGGCGGTGACCGATGACGCGGCGAGCGCAGCTTTTTACCAAACCATCTTTCCGATCCTAGAAAACAAGTGCAATCGTTGCCATGGCACCAAAGCCAAAGGTGGCTTGCGATTGGATCAACGCGCGGCGGCTCTTAAAGGCGGCGAATCAGAGGTTCCGGCGATCGTTCCAGGACATCCCGAACAGAGCGAGTTGCTAATTCAAATCAAAGACGGCGCGATGCCGCCCGAATCAGAAAGTTTAAACCAACAAGAGGTCGCCATTCTGGAAACATGGATCCGACAGGGTGCGAAATGGCCCAGACAGCCGCTTGTTAATGTGACACTCCCTGAGAAACCATTGCCGGTGATCGATGATGCCGCGTTCCTGCGTCGTGCCTACATTGACATTTTAGGGCTTCCACCGACCGCCGAGGCGCTGCAAGATTTTGTCGCTGATCAAGATCCCGACAAACGCCATCGAGTGATCGACCGCTTGCTCGCCAGTCCCGGCTTTGCAGACAACTGGATCAGCGTCTGGCTGGACTTACTCGCTGAGAACCCAACGCTGCTGAACCAGTCCCTTAACAGTACCGGGCCGTTTCGCTGGTTCCTGTATGATGCGTTGAAGGACAACAAAGGACTTGATCGGATGGTCAGCGAACTGATCATGATGCGCGGTGATGCGGCTCAAGGCGGTAGTGCTGGCTTCGCGATGGCGGCGGAGAATGATTCGCCGATGGCTGCCAAAGCACACATCTTGGCGTCATCCTTTTTGGGCGTCGACCTGCAATGTGCGCGCTGTCACGATTCGCCCTTTCATCGCACAACACAAGCAGACCTGTTTTCACTCGCCGCCATGCTAGCGCGCAAGCCGATCACCCCGCCCGATTCAAGCCGCGTTCCTGACGCGTTTTTCGAAAGCCTGGGTCAGCGGAAGCCGCTGATTGAAGTCACCCTGGCTCCCGGCGTTGCTGTCCAACCCACGTGGTCCCTGGAAGAACAAACCCTGGTAGACGACTCGGTGCTCAACGGCATGAAGTTACGCGACCCCAAGGATTCACGTGAACGCTTGGCTGCGCTGATCACCTCGCCACAGAATGATCGCTTTGCCAAAGTGATCGCCAATCAAGTCTGGCAGCGGCTCATCGGGATCGGCATCGTTGAACCCATCAACGATTGGGAAGGCAACGCCGCCAGCCACCCTGAATTGCTGGCATGGCTGGCCGATGAATTGGTCGCCAACCACTACGACCTGAGACATCTAGTGCGAGTGATCATGAACTCGCGTGTGTATCAGCAACAACCACTTGACACTGTCGACGAACTTCCGCCCGAGCAGCGTTTTTTTGCTGGCCCGGCGGCGCGTCGGATGACGGCAGAACAGGTCGTCGATTCGCTGTTTGCCGTCACAGGTCAATCCATGGATGTGGAAGAACTGACCTTCGTCCACGATGGCGTTCATCCGTTGAAGAACCGCTTGACTCTGGGCACACCCACGCGAGCCTGGATGTTTGCCAGTTTGAACAACGAACGGGACCGGCCCAGTTTATCACTGCCCCGAGCACAGGTGATCGCGGATGTGTTACTCGCGTTCGGCTGGAAAGGATCCCGGCAGATGCCCGTCGTCTCCCGCGAGGCAGAACCCAATGTGCTGCAACCAGGAATCCTGGCGAACGGCGTTCTGTCCCAGAATCTGACTCGCGCTGCAGCGGGTTCTTCGCTGGCGGACTTAGCTGTCAACAGTGAATCACCTCAGCAGTTAATCCAACAGCTCTACACGACACTGCTTTCCCGCCCGCCAAGTCCAGAGGAAGAAAGCCGTTTCGTGAACATTTTGTCGACTCACTTTGCAGATCGTTTGGTTCCCCGTGAAAAGGTTCGCTGGCCAATTCCAGAGCGCGCGCTTCCGCAAGTGACTTGGACCAATCACTTGGTTCCCCAAGCCAACGAAATTCAGCTCGAAGTCGACGCCCATGTCCGCCGCGGCCCGGCTCCTGATCCGAGACTGACCACCGAGTGGCGAGAAGTTTACGAAGACTTCGTCTGGAGTCTGATCAATTCGCCGGAATTTGTTTGGGTGCCCTGATCCACGGGGCACAAAACTCCTGCAGCCTTTGCCGTCATCCTTACGCGACCGGAAAAGTCGCCAGGCGTTGACCGCAAAAACGGACCGCCGATGTTCGCGACCACCGCGCGAGCACGTTAGAATAGATGCCCCGCATGATTCCTCCTCCGCCACCCTTCCCCTCCCTTCTCGTGAACGGCTAGTGACATGATCAATCGACGCACCGCGATTGCCGCCCTATCCGCAACTGCAGCCTGTGCGAGGCGTCCTGCGTTGGCCGCCGAGCCTGAGACCGCGAATCAGCCCTTGTTGGGGCAAGCGGAGCATGTGATTTCAATCTGGTTGGGTGGTGGCATGGGTCAAATCGATACCTTTGACCCCAAAGCCAAAGGTGATCCAAAAGCGAAAAAGCCCGGCTCGTATTACGATGCCATCGAAACCGCCGTTCCGGACGTGAGCGTCTGTCAGCACCTGCCCCTGTTAGCAAGGCAAATGGAGCAGGTTACCGCCGTACGTTCGGTCCATCATGATGTGATCGACGAACATGCCGCCGCGACCAACCGAATGCACACCGGTCGCAACATCAGCGGGACGGTCACCTATCCCAGCATCGGTTCCATCATCGCCAATCAGCGTGGCGCGGTCAGCCCAGATGTCCCGCCCTATGTTCTGATCGGCTATCCCAACGTCACGCGAGGGCCTGGATTCCTGGGGTCGAAGGATAGCTACCTCTATCTGACCGAAACGGGACGCGGACCGGCTGGACTCTCAAGAGCTCCCGGGATCAGTGAATCACGGCAAGCTCGTCGCGAATCGCTGCTGGGCGCGGTGGGTGCTGGACGATCCCAAGCAACCGCGAAAGTTCTGGACTATGAAGCCGCCCAGCAACAGAGTCTAAAACTGAGCGGACCGGAATTCAATCGCGTGTTCCAACTGGAATCCGAGCCCGATGAGCTGCGCAATCGCTATGGCGACGAATTCGGCCAGCGTTGCTTATTGAGTCGTCGCTTGATTGAACGCGGGGTGCGGTTTGTTGAAGTTTCCCACAACCTCAACTTTCTCAACGGCGCCGGCTGGGACGTTCACAATGAAGGGATCGAGCAGCAACATCGACTGATCGCAGAAATGGATCGGGCCGTTAGCTCACTGATGATCGATCTGCAGTCCAAGCGGTTGCTGGACAAAACGCTGATCGTGATCACCACTGAATTTGGTCGCCCACCAGGATTTGACAGCGGCGGCGGCCGCGGGCACCAAGGATCGGCCTTTTCCTGCGTCTTGGCTGGCGGTGGATTGAATCACAAAGGTGCCTGGGGACAAACGGACGCGCTTTCCAAAAAGATCGTTGATAATCCAGTCAGCGTCCCCGATTTCTTTGCCACCATCGTTTCGGCGGTCGGAATCGACCCTCACAAGAACTTGTACGATGGCGATCGACCGGTGCCAATCACCGATCAAGGCAACCCGATCGCTGCCCTACTGAGCTAGCCTCCGGCCATCCGCTAGAGATACATGCCGACAAAGCCTTGCGACAATTCGTTTTCCTCAGCTAGCTTCTCCATCCGTTCCTCGGTCTTGGATAAATCGCCCGCTTCGATGTAGCGATCAAATTCAACCAGCACGGCGTGCTGCACGGATTCGGCAAAGAATTCAACAATGGGCTGCGATAGCCATCCACATGTTTCACTTTGCAGGTCAACGGTCAGGTCAATCGCTCGCGTCTTACGGTCTTCCTGACCGGTCAGCACTGTCCCTTCAAAACGGAATGAGATCTCACCTCGGTCGCTGGCATTGGTCAAGTGGAACCGACAGAGACCTCGATGCAGGTAATACGAGTTGTGTGAACCATGAGTTTCCATCGCCGATTTGACACGCTGAACAAAAGCAGCGTACTTCGGTGACGCATCGATTGGCGCGTCCAAACGATTCACACTGCGAAGCGGCAAACAATCGAATTCAATCTCGACCCACTGACCAGTCATCAGATTTCCCATCCGTTGTGAAAAGAATCACATCACCAACACAACTGTTTGGCGTGAACCACCAGGATAGCAGTTTTCATTCGAAAACCCCAAGCCAGAAGGCAAATTTCTGTTCTAAACCAAGTCCGACACCGGCATGAATTGTGGAATGAACTTCATTTGATGCGGGAAATCCCAGCCCCAAATTTCCTTGACATTGGGGCTGACCATAGGAAACCTTTAAGGTCTATCGCAGTGATGAACGCTGTCATTGCAAACCGCATTCTTTCGATAGGTGATTGCCATGATGCCAAATACCCGAGCTAGCGACATGATGGTCGCTAACCTGACAACCTTGTCACCGGACATGGATGTCTTGCAAGCTCTTGACGTGCTGCTTCGTAACGGTATCTCAGGAGCCCCGGTGGTAGATCAAGACGGGATCTTCATCGGCACGTTCTCTGAGAAGTCCTGCATTCGCTTCGTGGTCAACGCCGCTTATGAGTCGATCCCCGCGTGTGAACTGATGCCCTATGTTGACCGTGATCCGCCAGCGATCATCTTGGAAACCGATCTGCTATGCATTGCCCAAACGTTCTTGGACGCGGCCTGTCGTCGGTTACCGGTCTTGGATCGCAAGGGTCGTTTGCTGGGCCAGATTTCCCGCCGCGACGTGATGCGTGAAGTCCGTGACTACTTCAAGCGGACCGACCGCGTGGACAGCGATTCTGGCCTGTATCTAAGTGCTGTGCTGCAGCGCAACGAGCGTCCCAGTCGCGTGCGTTAGCGCCGGGGAGCGAGGCCGTTGGGTCGGTTCTCCGGGCATCAAGCCCCGAGTCACCGGGGCCGTGGCGAACGCCAAGACGGCCGATGGAAAACGGGGCTGATGGAAAACGGGGCTGCTGGGACGGAGGCCGGTTATTCTTCGATCTTGACGGCCTGACGCACGGTGCGCTGGTTGACTTCCTTGGTCAACCGCGCCACTGCTTCAGCAACAGGCATCGACCCGAGGTCGCCATCGATGCGATCACGCAGCGCCAGCTGGCCGGTTTCAGCTTCTTTCGGTCCGACCACTGCCATGTAGTTGACCAAGTCAAGTTGCGCGTTGCGAATCTTGGCCTGGACTTTACCGCCACTGCTATCGATGGTGACCTTCAAGCCAGCTTCCTCGAGCTGCCTTGCCACGCTGACGGCGTAGTCAAGCGACTTATCACTCAGCGGCAACACACGAACTTGTTCTGGCGAGAGCCACATAGGGAAGGCACCGGCAAAGTGCTCGATCAGCATGCCAGTGAACCGTTCCAAGGAACCGAAGGGAGCTCGGTGAATCATCACGGGCCGGTGCGCCGTGTTATCCGCTCCGTTGTATTCCAGTTTGAAACGTTCGGGCAGGTTGTAGTCCAGTTGGACGGTGCCCAGCTGCCAGGATCGACCGATACAATCGCGGACCATGAAGTCAGCTTTGGGCCCATAGAACGCAGCTTCGCCAGGTTCTTCGTTGAAATCCATGCCGCTTTGTTCCAGAACTCCGCGCAAGGCGTTTTCGGCGTTATCCCACTGCTCTTCGCTGCCCACGTACTTGCTGCTATCGGGGTCGCGCAGTGACAACTGCACGCGGTAGTCGTCCAAGCCCACCGACTGCAGCACGAACTGAGTCAGTTCGATCGTTGCTCGAAACTCCTGTTCAACTTGATCCTGGGAACAGAAGATGTGTGCATCATCCTGAGTCAGACCACGGACACGCAACAGCCCGTTTAGCTCGCCGGTTTGTTCGTGGCGATACACGGTACCGAATTCGAACAGTCGTAACGGCAATTGACGGTACGAGCGTGCCTGCGCCTTGAAAATGTGACAGTGATGTGGGCAATTCATGGGTTTCAGCAAGTATCGCTCGTTGCCCAGTTGCCATTCATGCAGCACACGTCGTTTCTCTTCTGCGTTCATCGACGGTTTGTAGTCCGGCAAGTCAACGCCCAGCACTTCCACGGCAGCTATTAATTTGTCTTCGCCGTCGGAATCAATCGTGCCTGCTTCCAAGCGATTGCTCCAGGAATCCAGCAGGGCGCCGACTTCGCTGCCAAACAGTGGTGGAAATTGACTGTCGCGATAGAAGGGGAAGTGTCCGCTGGTTTCGTACAATTCCACTCGCCCAATGTGCGGGCTGTAAACGGGATCATAACCGCGAGACAGCAATTCCTTGCGTAGGAAGTCTTCCAAGGCAACGCGCACCCGCGCCCCTTTGGGCAACCACAAACACAACCCTTGACCGACTTCCGGGGTGATCGAAAACAATCCATGCTGTTTCCCGATCACGCGGTGGTCACGGCGTTTGGCTTCTTCCAACCGTTCCAGGTAGGCCTTGAGCTGTTTCTTGTCGAAGAACGCGGTGCCATACAGACGTTGCAAGGGGCGATTGTTTGTGTCACCTTTCCAGTGTGAACCGGCAATGCTCATCAACTTGATGGCTTTGATTTTCCCAGCGTTAGGAATGTGAGGTCCACGGCACAAGTCAACGAATTCACCTTGGCGGTAAAAGCTGACCGTGGGATGCTCTTTCAAGCCCGTGTCGATGTGTTCGACCTTCAGATCTTGGTCCAAATCATCACACAGCTGACGGGCTTCGTCACGCTCAAGAATGAAACGCTCAAAGGGTTCCTTTTGCTTGATGATCGCCTTCATCTCGTCTTCGATCTTCGAAAAATCATCTTCGCTGATCGGAGTGTCCAAAGCAAAGTCATAATAGAATCCGCCTTCGGTCGTCGGTCCAAACGCCAAGGAGACGCCTTTGTACAGACGCATCACGGCGCGAGCCATGACGTGGGCCGCAGAGTGCCGGAGCACATCCAAGGCTTCGTCATCGCGAGACGTCAGCAGACGCAGTCCGAGTTCCTGAGATTCACTGTCGGCAAGTTCAGAAAGCGGACGATCCGCATCGATGACTTTCCCATCGACGTCGGCGGCAACAACGCTGCGGGCGAGGCCTTCGCTGATCCCGGTGGCAATGTCTAAGGGCGTGGTCTGCCCAGGATGCTGATGAACGGTGCCGTCGGGCAGGCGTACGGTGACTGATTCGACGGGAGAATTCGACGCGTCGGAAAGGCCAGAATTGACTTGGCTCATGGTTTGAGAAACTCGTAGAATCGGAATGAGTTGGCCCCTCAAAACGAAAGAGGTCGGCCGAGCTAGAAGAATGACGGCTGGGGGAAGCTGGAGTCAATGCCTGTTCAGGCTGCACGGACACGAATTCAACCGACATTAACCGCCGTTTTTGCGGCATTTTCGATCACGTTTCCCCATCGGGCACTCTCCACCAATCAAGTTTTTGGCTGCACACGAATCTCTGAGAGTCACCCCGAACGCTGACGGTCATCAGGCTTGACGATCCAGACGCTGGCGATGTGCCCGCTGGTTGCCTGCGGAATCAGCGCACGGCAGTCGATCTTCGAAGAGGCCGCGGGCAGAAACTTGGTTCGCGCACCGGTCACCAGAGCACCGGTCACCAGAGCCCCGGTCACCAGAGCACCGGTTGACCGCCAAC
>PAHJ01000117.1 GCA_002705565.1 Geminicoccus sp.
ACTCAAAAAAATCGCAAATTAATACCGTGCGAGGGCCTAAAAAGGCCAAAGAGCATCAGAAATTGAACGCCTTGGGTACATCGAACTCAGGCAAAGCCGGAATCGCAGCGTCAAACACCGAAACTTCACCCAAATGCCCACCGTATTTGGTGAACAGAGTCGCGGCGCCGTAGCCCTCTCCTGCTTCCGACATGACCGCGATAGCGCGGCCTCCTTCTTCCAGGAAATCGGCCAGGCGTTCCGGCACCTGGGCTAAAGCGCCGCCAAACAGCACAATATCAAACGGGCCGTGTTCTGCGGCGGCACTCATCAACTCGCCTTGTTCAATCACCACGTTCGTGATGCCCAAAGCTTCGATGCCTTCGCTGGCAACCGCAGCCAATCCTTCAACACTTTCCTCAGCAACGACCGTCTGCGCAATCCGCGACAGCACCGCAGTGGCGTACCCCGAGCCAGCCCCGACCACCAGGGCATGGGAATTTGAACCAGGTGACAGCGTTTGGAGCATTCGGGCCAGTACCCGCGGCTCCATTACGCACCGCCCACCTTCGAGCGCGATGTCATCATCAACATAGGCCACACCGCGAAGCTGATCAGGCACAAACGATTCACGCGCCACGCCTTCAATCGCCTCAATCACCGCTTCGTCGGTGACTTTGTTGGTGCGAATTTGCGAGTCCACCATGGTACCACGGCGGGCGTCGAAACCTGATTCGGAGGCGCTGTTGATCGATGACATTGGTTTTCCCGACAAAACAAAGAAAAGATGGTTTCGGTGCACGGTGTTTAGCCGTGCAAGAGCCTTCTAATGCGCCTTGCGGCCAAGCAGAAGCGCGAAAAACGCCAAGCGCTTTTCGAATTTTTGCCTAGGCACCTGCGCGGGCCGCGTCCTGAATGGCCGAAACCATGGACGCAAGACCATTTTTGCGGGTGGGGCTGAGGTGCTCGTCCAGCCCGATCTGGCCAATGAATTCAGGAGGATTGTCCAAAATGTCCTGCGCTGGCTGATCGTCGTAAACCTTCAACATCAGCGCGACCAGGCCGCGAACAATTGCCGCATCCGATGTGCCCCGCAGATGTACATTGCCAGTCTGATCCTGCGACCGCAGCAGCCAGACCTGACTTTGACAGCCCTTGAGCAGGTTGGAGTCGACCATCTCGGTGTCGCCGAGCACTGGCAGCGCCTCGCCCATCTGGATGATGTACCGGTACCGGTCCATCCAGTCGTCAAAGAACGAAAAATCTTCAACCAGCTCTGCTTGAATTGCTGAAATTGAGGGTCTGTCGGGCATCTTCATTCAACCTCTAGGTAGGAAACCGGGGATAACTTTTTAACTTTATTCGTTGCGGACCAATGCAAATGCGACGCATCAGCCTGTTTTTCCGCTGCTTTCATGGTACAGGTAAATTGTCGGCAGGCAGTAAATGATCATGCCGAGCAGAAAAAACAATTGCCTAGAAACTCTCGAGGGATAGATCCGTGAAACGTATTTTGGCTTTCGCAGCAGCAGCAATTGCTGTTGCAGGCACTGCAGCAGCAGACTTCATGCCTGCTGTAATCTTCGACATGGGCGGTAAGTTCGACAAGTCATTCAACGAAAGCGCCTACAATGGCGCTGAGCGTTTTAAAGCTGAAACCGGCGTTGAATACCTTGAATTCGAAGTCACCGACCCTTCTCAGCGTGAAGGCGCCCTGCGTCAGATGGCTGAACTTGGCGCAAACCCAATCGTTGTGATGGGTTTCGCACAGGCCGACGCTATGGCCGTCGTAGCCGCTGAATTCCCAGACACCAACTTTGGTATCGTCGATGTTGGCTGGCTCGGTGGCGACAACATGCGTCAGTACACCTACAAAGAGCACGAAGGTTCGTTCCTCGTGGGCGCTCTGGCTGCCATGGCTTCCGAGTCTGGCGCCGTTTCCTTTGTTGGCGGCATGGACATTCCACTGATCCGCCGCTTTGCTTGTGGATATGAGCAGGGCGTACGCGCTGTGAACCCTGATGCGACTGTCATCGTCAACATGACCGGCACCACGCCGGCCGCTTGGGGCAACCCAACCCGTGGCGCAGAATTGGCTCGTGGCCAGTTCGACCAAGGTGCTGACGTTGTATTCGCTGCTGCTGGTGGTACAGGCGTAGGCGTATACCAGGCTGCTGCTGACTCCGGTAAGTTTGCAATTGGTGTTGACGCTAACCAGAACTACCTGCACCCAGGCGTGATGCTTTCCTCGATGGTAAAGCGCGTTGATAACGCCGTATTCGACACGTTCATGATCGCAATGAACGACGAGTTCGAGCCTGGCGTATTCGACCTTGGCCTGGCTGAAGCCGGCGTAGGCGCAGCAATGGACGAGTACAATGCTGATCTGGTTTCTGACGAAATGATGGCTTCCCTCGCTGAGTTTGAAGCTGCCATTATCGCCGGCGACCTGATGGTCCAGAACTTCACCGACGAAGACTTCTCCTACGAAGGCTCCTGCGTGAACTAAGACGCTTGGAACAGGCTGGAAACGGCCTGAACCTCACCTTACTGAAGTACCATGAATGCCGCCACTCAGCTGAGTGGCGGCATTTTATTTTCAGGAAGGAAGACGCAGAACTTTCTAGAAAGGGGTAAAGCCTTGAGGGCTTTCACCAAAGAACGCACTTCTGGTGGCGTTTTTCTCTCAATCCCTGTCGATTTAGCTGTTTCTGCATTTTGTGCTTTTCAGCGCAAAGGTTCGTAGACAAGCTATTGCACCATTCTTAGCGCTTGCGGGTGGGTTATCCCCTACCCGGCGCAGGCTATTTTGAGCTAAATAGACGCATGACAAATTTTGCTATCGAACTGAACGGCATTTCCAAATCCTTTGGACCCGTTCAGGCCAATAAAGACATCGACCTCGCGGTCGAAGCTGGCACGATCCACGGGATCGTCGGTGAAAATGGCGCGGGTAAATCAACGCTCATGTCGATCCTGTACGGCTTTTACGTACCAGACGAAGGCTCCATTAACGTGTTCGGTGAGCCGCTGGAGTTCAACTCGTCGCAAAAGGCGATCGAAGCTGGCATTGGCATGGTGCACCAGCACTTTATGCTCGGCGAACCGTTTTCCGTGCTAGAGAACATCATTCTGGGCGCTGAAGGAAACTTCTTGCTGGGCGGCGCGATGAGTAAAGCGCGCGAGGCCCTGTTGCAGCTCTCCGAGCGCTATGGGCTGAGCGTGGACCCGGACGCCATCGTTGGAACTCTGCCCGTCGGCGTGCAGCAGCGGGTCGAGATCCTCAAAGCGTTGTATCGCGGGGCCAAGGTGCTAATCCTTGATGAGCCGACCGGCGTGCTGACGCCCCAAGAGGCAGACGCGCTGTTCGACATCCTGCGTGCGCTGAAGGAACAAGGGACGACCATCCTTCTGATCACGCACAAGCTGCAGGAAATCATGAACGTCACAGACTCCGTCTCAGTGATCCGCCGCGGCGAGATGGTGGGCCACCGCGAAACCGCACAGACCTCTCCTGAAGAACTGGCGGAACTCATGGTTGGCCGAAAGGTCTTATTGGAAGTCGATAAGGCTCCGGCGCAGCCCAAAGAGGTCGCTCTCTCGGTCAAGGGTTTGGACTATACCGACGAACGCGGCATCCAGCGGCTATCGAACGTAAGCTTCGACGTGCGCGCGGGGGAAATTCTGGGAGTGGCTGGGGTATCCGGAAACGGCCAGGCCTATCTGCTTGAAGTGCTTTCCGGCATGCACGCGGCCAGCGGAGGCAGCATCACCGTAAACGGCTCTGCCTTGGCCACGACGCCCGATCTTGTCCGCAGCCAATCGATTGGTCACGTGCCAGAAGACCGGCAACACATGGGCCTGGTGACGGCTTTTCCTGCTTGGGAGTCGGGCATTCTGGGTTTTCAGGCCTCAGCGCTCTACTGCAACCGGGGCGCTATGAAGACCGGCTTTATCAAGGAAACCATGGGTACGTTGATGGAAAAATTCGACGTGCGTCCGCCAAACCCGCTGTTGGCAACGGCCAAGTTCTCCGGCGGCAACCAGCAGAAAATCGTGCTGGCGCGAGAAATCGATAAAGCACCTGACATTTTGCTGGTAGGCCAACCGACTCGCGGCGTTGATATCGGCGCGATCGAGTTCATCCACCGCCAGATCATCGCCATGCGCGACGCCGGCGCGGCCATTCTGCTGGTCAGCGTGGAACTGGAAGAAGTGTTGAGCCTATCAGATCGCGTTGTGGCGATGTTCGATGGCTTCTGCTCACCCGACCGCATCACAGCCGAAACCGACGAGCGCAGCCTAGGCCTGCTCATGGCTGGCGAATTCGAGCGTACAACCAGCACAGGGATGGCAGCATGAGCCAGTCACGTGAACTTCATCCCATCATCAACTATGGCGTGGTGCCATTGTTGCAGTTGGTATTGGCCTTTGCCGTTGCCGGTTTGCTTATCGTTTTGATCGGCCAGAACCCGGTTCAGGCGGTTCAGCTTTATGTTACAGACGTGTTGCTCAGCCCCGTTGGCATCGGGCAGTCGATTTACTATGCCACCACGCTGATGTTCACCGGTATGGCGGTGGCGCTGGCCTTCCACGCCGGACTGTTCAACATCGGTGGCGAAGGTCAGGGGCTGGTCGGCGGGATCGCCATGACGGGAATTGCGCTGCTGATGATGGGGCATTTCACCGGTGATGTGAGCATGCTCATGCCCGGCTTTCTCGCGGTACCTATCCTGTTCCTGTTCGCTGCGCTGGGCGGCGCGGCCTGGGCTGCGATCCCGGGTTACCTGCAAGCCTATCGCGGCTCGCACCTCGTCATCACCACCATTATGTTCAACGCTATTGCGTTCTCGCTGGTGCTATTTCTTCTCACCGGCTGGTTCCAGAACCCCGAAACGCCCGGCGATCCCAAATCGCCGCTGTTTCCAGAAAGCTGGTGGCTCTGGAAACTAGGTGATTTATACCAGTACCAATTGATCGGCCTGGAAGCGCAATACCAGGAATTCAAAGACGCCGGACTTAAGGTCAAAGACATCAAGGCGCAGCACGCTGAATTCTGGGACCAGCGCGCCATGGCGCGGTCGATGAAGAACAGCGCGGCCAATGTTTCCTTCCTGTTTGCTTTGCTGCTGGCTGTCGGTTTCTGGTTCTTCGTCTGGCGGACCAAATGGGGCTATGCAATCCGCGCGGTTGGTTTCAACCAGACCGCTGCCCGATACGGCGGGGTCAACGTACCGCGAACGATGGTTATGACCGTTTGTATCTCGGGTGCGCTCGCTGGCCTGGCGACCACCAACATCATTCTAGGCAATGGTTCAGATTCTGAGCACGTTTTGCGGGAAACTGGGCTGGTTGGGCTGGGCTTTGTCGGCATCGCAGTAGCCCTGATGGGGCGGAATCATCCCTTTGGTATCGTCCTCGCCGCACTGCTGTTTGGCTCGCTGTTCCAATGGGGTGAAGTCATCCAGCTCAAGGGCCAGTTTATCCGTCCCAAGCTCGACATCGACAAGGAAATCGTTGTCGCGCTCCAAGGCCTGGTCGTGCTGTTTACCGGCGCGCTTTACCTGATGGTCGTCTGGGCGGTGCAGTGGTTCGCAAACCGCGTTCTGGGCGGCTGGGGCTTTGTCAAAGAAGAAATCGGTGAGGAGCGCGCCTGATGGACTTCATCGAACTCCTGATCTCTCTGGCGCAGTCCACTCTGCGCTTTACGCCGATTCTCATATTCGCGGCCATGGCGGGCGTGTTCTCTGAACGCGCGGGCATCGTCGATATCGGTCTGGAAGGCAAGCTGCTCATCGGCGCGTTTGTCAGTGCAACCGTCGCTCACTATGTCGGTTTTGGGCTTGCAGGGATGCTGGCGGCCATGGGGGCGTGCATCGTCTTTGGCTGGCTGCACGGCCTAGCCACCATCACCTTTCGCGGTGACCACGTTATATCCGGTTTGGCGATCAACTTCCTCGCCGTCGGTCTGACCAAGACTGTCGGCCACGCGCTATTTGCTAAAGGCGGGGATACCCCGAACTTGGGCGGCCCGGACTCGACCGGTTGGGAGCGTCTGCAAGGGCTCATCCCTAAGCAGGTCTGGCTCGATGTCGCGCCGGGCCTAAGTGAAAACCCTTTGTTACTGAACATACTGTCAATCCATGGCTGGCTGATCATCCTCGCCTTTGTTGCTGTGATCGGGACTTGGTGGGTGCTGATGCAAACACGCTTCGGCCTCCGTTTGCGGTTTGTGGGTGAAGAGCCGCAAGCGATCGATACCGCCGGCGCCAGTGTGATCGCTTACCGCTACGCAGCTGTCACCATTGCCGGGGCCCTGTGTGGGATCGGCGGGGCCTATCTATCGACCTCAAACATCGCGAGCTTTACGCCGGGTATGTCCGCCGACATGGGCTATCTGGCTCTGGCAGCGGTCATCTTCGGCAAGTGGCGTCCGTTCCAGGCTATGCTGGGCTGCTTGCTGTTCGGCTTCCTTTTTGCGGTGAAAGACCGCCTCGATGGCGCATCCGAAGGCATCCTGACCCAGATTCCCAGCCAGTTCTTCGAGGCTCTGCCGTATATTTTGGTTGTGGTCGTTCTGGCAGGCTTCGTGGGTACAGCGCGCGCACCGAAAGCTGTGGGCCGACCCTACGTGAAGGAACGTGAATAGTGGCTCAAGACCTGTTCGAAGCGGCCAAGTCCGCACAAGCCAACGCCCACGCGCCCTATTCCAACTTCTTCGTTGGCGCGGCGATCCGCGACGAGAATGGTTACGTGCACGCCGGCTGCAACATCGAAAATGCCGCCTACCCCTCAGGCTGGTGCGCGGAACCCTCGGCAATTTCACACATGATCGTCGCCGGAGGACGAAAGGTGAAGGAGCTGCTGGTCATCGGCAATTCTGACGACCCATGCATGCCCTGCGGTCTGTGTCGCCAAAGGCTTCTGGAGTTTATCGATGACACGGCCAGTGTCACCGTCCACCTGGCTCATCCAGAGCGCGGCATCGTCAAAACGCTGACCTTTGCCGATCTTTACCCCCACGTCTTTGGTGCAGAACAACTACACAGCTAGGAGCCTTCCGTGGCGTATATTCCTCAGGAAACCATCATCCGGAAACGCGACGGCAAGGAGCTGTCTGACGCAGAAATTCACGCCTTCATTGAGGGTGTCACCGACGAAACCGTTGCCCGCGAACAGGTGTCGGCCTTTGCCATGGCGACCATCTTCCAGAAAATGACCGTAAATGAGCGCCGCGCTCTGACGCTGGCCATGCGAGACAGTGGCGAGCGGTTGCTGTGGGATGACCTCGATCTGCCCGGACCGATTGCGGACAAGCACTCCACCGGCGGTGTCGGCGACAAGGTTTCACTGCTGCTTGGCCCCATGGCCGCGGCCTGCGGGCTGTTTGTGCCAATGATTGCTGGGCGGGGTCTGGGGCACACGGGCGGGACCGTTGATAAGTTCGAAGCTATTCCTGGCTATTCCGTTGCGCCCGACAACGCGACCTTCCGTAACCTGGTCAAGAGCAATGGCGTTGCCATCATCGGCCAGACCGCCAACCTCGCCCCCGCCGACCGCATCATCTATGGCGTGCGCGATATCACGGGTACGGTGGAAAGCATCGACCTGATCACTGCATCGATCCTGTCAAAAAAGCTCGCTGCCGGCCTGCAGTCGCTGGTTATGGACGTGAAGGTCGGAAACGGCGCGTTTATGGCAACCCTAGACGATGCGCGCGGGCTGGCGCGGTCAATTGTTGATGTTGCCAACGCCGCCGGGTGCCAGACTTCGGCACTCATCACCAACATGAATTGGGTTTTGGGCCAGACCGCAGGCAATGCTGTCGAAGTGCGTGAAGCTGTCATGGGCATGGCGAACCCGGCGCAAGCCGATGAACGCCTGATTACGATCTGCGTGGCCCTGGTTGGCGAAATGCTGGTGAACGCGGGCTTGATCTCCAGCCCTGTCACGGCGCGAGAACGTGCGCGGAAATCGCTGGATGATGGCTCCGCTTTGGAGAGGTTTGGCCGCATGGTTGCCGGCTTGGGGGGTCCAAGCGACTTTGCCGAGAACCCGGACAAACACCTTGCCCAGGCGGCGATAGTCCGCCCGGTCTACGCGGATCGAGGCGGCTATGTATTTGAGCACGCAACGCGCGATCTGGGGGTTGCCATCATCGGCCTAGGCGGTGGCCGCACGCAGCCCGGCGCGCGAATTGATCATGCGGTTGGGCTCAGCGACATTGCAGGCGCGGGCACAGAAGTTGCCCCTAACGGCAGGCCGCTGGCCGTGGTTCATGCCGCTGACGAGGCGGCCTTTAACACCGCCGCGCAGGCCGTTCGCGCTGCCATCGAAGTTACCGAAGAACGCCCCGCGCCCCGCCCTCTCGAACTCGACGTGGTTCGCTAGGCATGGCGCGCGCTTTTATTCTACTGTGCGACAGTGTGGGCTGTGGCGGCGGTCCAGATGCTGCCGATTTCGTAAACATCGATGTCGAGACCGGCGAGACTATCCCCGATACAGGCTCTGACACCCTGGGCAACATGGCGCGTTGGCGGGCGGAGCGGGGAAATCCGTTGAATCTGCCGAACCTCGCCCGGCTCGGACTGGGCTTGGCCTGCGAAAATGCAACCGGTGTGGTGCCGCCGGGTCTTGAATGGCCGGAAACGGGCCATTTTGGGCTTGTTGGCTCAGCCATCGAGACCTCACGCGGCAAAGACACGCCCAGTGGCCACTATGAAATATGCGGGTCGCCCGTTGATTTTGACTGGGGCTATTTCCCGCGTGAAATTCCGTGCTTCCCCGACGACCTGATCGCGGCACTGGTCAACGAATGCGGTCTCAGCGGCGTACTGGGAAACCAGCATGCCAGCGGGACTACCATCATCCAGGAGTTGGGTGAAGAGCACTGTCGGACCCATCAACCCATAGTCTACACCAGCGCCGATTCCGTCTTTCAGATTGCCGCGCACGAGGAAACCTTTGGGCTTCAACGCCTCTATGAGGTCTGCGAAGTCGCCCGAAAGCTGTGCGACCCCCTCAACATTGGCCGGGTGATCGCGCGCCCCTTTGTTGGCACCAAGTCCGCAAACTTTGCCCGTACAGGAAATCGGAAAGACTACGCGGTGCAGCCCCCCCGGAACAACCTGCTGGACCGCGTGGTTCAAGCCGGTGGTTCAGTGTGGTCAGTGGGGAAGGTCGAAGACATCTTCGCCCATCGCTCCATCACGCGCACGAACAAAGCCAGTGGCCTCGAAGCGCTTTGGGACGGCACGCTAGACGCCGCGAAACGCGCCGGTGACGGGGACTTAATCTTCACCAACTTTGTCGATTTCGACAGCAAATTCGGCCACCGTCGCCTGCCTGACGGCTACGCCAGCGCGCTTGAATACTGGGACAGCCGACTGCCTGAGTTGTTTCCATTGTTGCGCGACGGCGATTTGGTACTCTGGACGGCAGACCATGGCAACGATCCAACATGGCCCGGAACCGACCACACCCGCGAACAGGTGCCGATGATATTTTTTGGCCCCTCATCACCTAAGGGCGTAAACACTGGAACTTCATCAACCTTCGCCGATATGGGCGCGACTTTGGCAAAACACCTACAACTCCGACATCTTTCTGCCGGAAATTCAGTGCTTTAGCGGTCTTTCTTGCGTATAAAGTTGAAGAAAAGGCCTTCCCAATCCCCCTCGCCCTCTGCTATAGGGACGCAGAATATTTTGGGAATTTCTTCATGAAGACTCTTGTTTTGAGTGCAATTTCAGCTCTCACTTTTTCGATGTCCGCAGCTGCTGAACCGCTCACCGGCGCGGACATGTCGCTCGCTCTGGGCGGAAAAATGCTCGCCGGGGATGATGGCAATTTTTATCGGTTCTATGCCAATGGCTTACTAGAAGTTACGGGCGAAGACACGGACCAATCGCTTAGTTTTGGCAAATGGCGTGCTGGACCTCAATACTTATCCGTGACCTTTCCCGGTCGTGAAGACCGCCAGTTCTACGCATTAGACGCACGCGGTGCCAACCAAAGCGAGCTGGGAATTGAGGGCTTTGAAGGCGCCTTGAGCCTAACAATGGAGCCAATCGACGGCAAAAGGGCTATTTCAGGCCTACTCGACGCGCCGCAAACCATTCGCCTGCAACGCCTGCTGCAAGAGGGCTCGGAAACAGCCGCGCTCCGGCCAATGCCCGAAATTGTGAATGAGCTTAGGCCAATTTTGCTGGCTGCAGACGCCTTGAAGCTGTTGCAACAAAGTGGTGAAGGCACGCGTGATTTAGATGGGAATGAAGGGCTCGAGGGCGCTGAGTAGCGCCCCGCCTCTCCATCACGTCCCGTAAAGGCGGTCCCCTGCATCGCCCAGCCCTGGCACGATATAGCCCTTCTCGTTCAGATGATCATCCAGCGAGGCGGAGAATATCGGCACATCCGGGTGGTCTGCACTGAACTTCGTAACGCCTTCGGGTGAGGCGAGCAGGCAAATGAACTTCAGATCCGTCGCCCCCTGATCCTTAACCAACTGCACCGCGTGCGACGACGAACCGCCCGTCGCAAGCATAGGATCACAAACCAGCGTCACGCCCTGGCTCACGTCAGGCAGGTTCAAATAGTACTGCTCAGGCAGCAGCGTATCTTCATTTCGCTTCAAGCCAACAAATCCAACCCGAGCCGTCCGCTCAAGCGCCAGTAGGCCATCGAGAAAACCATTCCCGGCGCGCAAGATCGAGACAACATTCAAGGGCTGGGGTTCGCGAACCGGCGCGTTGAAGGTGGTCAATGGCGTCTCAACAGGCCGTTTGGACATCGGCCAATCCCGCAGTGCTTCGTAACCGAGCATGAAACTGACATCGTGCATGAGCGAGCGAAAGCGCGCCATGTCGGTCGCAATATCCCGCAATTGGCTGAGTTTGTCTGTTATCAGAGGATGGTCAACAACGGTGAAAGTATCGGACAAGGGAAACCCCGCATTTGTCTGTTAGTGCTCGTCGCCTCAAGCCGCTTCAGAGGCAGCAACCCGCATCATCAAAGCGGATCGAGTGTCATCATCCATGAAGCCGGCCTGCAAAGCATTACGCGTAATGGTGTAAAGGTCTGACACAGACAGTCCAGCAACATCCAGAGCAAAACGGTACTCAGCCCCCAAAGATGTGTGGAAATATGGGGGATCGTCGGATGCAAGCGTGATGAAGCATCCGGCATCCCAAAGTCCGCGCAACGCGTGCTCTTCGGGGCTACCAAAAACTTTCAATGCGTTGTTTGATCCCGGGCATACCTCAAACGGCATCTGCCGCTCCGCCAGTTCTCGCACCAGATCAGCATCATGGATCGCTCGAACCCCGTGGCCGAGCCGTTCAACCATCGGCAGGGCCGCCAAGGTTTCCCGGATGGAGTCCGGCCCCAGCCATTCACCCGTGTGCGCGGTACACCGCAGACCGGCTTCGGCTGCCATATCATAGGCGGGCCGGAAGTCCGCAGGTGTGTGAGCGTCCTCAGCCCCTGCCATTTGGAAACCGGTGAAATAAGGATGAGGGTGTTCGACGATGGCTTTGGCGGCTGCAATTGCCTTATCTGGGCCGTAGTGGCGAACGATGGTTTGGCTGATCCGAGTTTCGACACCCACGCTCTCGCGTGCTTCGTCGATGGCCTGAACCAGCGCGTCCTGCTGGTCTTTCAGGGTCATCCCGAGATTGAAAACATGATCCGCGCTAGCCAGCAGTTCGACATACAGCCCCCCTTCTGCTGCCACGCGTTCCAGGTAATCCAGTGTCAGGTCGTAGTAGTCTTCCGGCGTTTTGATGACGGACGAAGCCAAGTCGTAGACCTTCAGAAAGTCGTTAAAATCCGTCCAGAGATAGTTGTCCTGCTCATCCAAAACCCCGTCAGGCAGCGAAATACCGTTGCGCGCAGCCAGAGTGCGGAGAACCGGCGGGTGGATGGTTCCCTCTAAATGAGCGTGTAGTTCAGCCTTGGGCACCCGGTCCGCCGGGTGCGCTCCAAAATCATTGAGCATTGCGCTCTCCTCTTTTTATCATTGTGCCGGGCGTCGGAATGAAGGGCGCGCTCGGTTTGGTCCGGACCTGCTCCAGAGAGGATTCAGATGGTGGTGGGCATCTGCTCGCCGAAGGTCCGAAGCGGCAGGTCAGCCCGCCGCCGAAGCCAATTGTCGCTCGGATAGTTCGCCGATGCGTCAATTGTATGAAGAGTATAGGCATAGCGCGATTGATCCGAGCTATTTGCCGAAGATCTGTGCGGTAAGCGACCGTGCAACATCACCAGTGACCCTTTGGGAGCCTCCAACGGCACCGCCTCGTCGAGTGGCCAATCTGCCTGATCGATGGCTTCAAAGTCCGTTCCGTGACCCTCTCCTGTCCGGAAAAACCGCTTTTCAAGTGGTCCTTTATGCCAGCCTGGAAGAGCGTACATGGCCCCATTTTCTGTCGTTGCGTCCTGCAAGGCAAACCAGAAGCCGATGCAGGATTCGGGCTCGGAGTAGATGAAGGTGCTGTCCTGGTGCATCGTCACTTCGCCGCCGACGCGGGCGTGTTTGAAAATCAACATCGACTGCAGTAACAGCGGCTTTCCCAAGCCCAACTGTTGGGTGAGGCGGGTGAGCTGCTCCTGATGTGAAAACGCCTCGAAATCTGGATCAAGATCATGCATAGCGTGACCCAACTTGTTCACGGCTCGAACGCGATCAACGCCCTCAACCTTTTCTTCCATGAAAGCGCGCATGACATCGCCAGAGCTGAGGAAGTAGTCTTCGCCCGCATGCTGGTTATCGACGGCGTCGAAGGCATGGCCATCGGCCGCATCAACCAAATCTCGCGATAGACGATCTGCCGCCTCGATCAAGGCATCGCAGGTGGTTTCGGGAACGAACCCTTCAAGGATGAGGCATCCAGCCTCTTCCCACGCGGACTTGGCACCAGCAGGGGCGCCGTGAACAGGATCGAAGGTGAAGCGGGGGGCGTGCACTGTTTTTATCATAGTGCAGCTAAGAATCGCCTATGTGGTCCGCTTTGGCAATCAGAATCTCATGGAAGCGACGATTCAAGCAGAACCAACCGCCGGCTTATCCTTGTCTTCGATGCCCAAAGCCCGCTTTGCCCGATTGACCAAGCCACCCTTGGCCGTCCCGGACGCGGCATCCTCTGCGGCTACATCTTGAGGCTCTCCCTCAGAGATCGCATCGATCTGAATCACGGCCTCCATCTCATCGAGGATGGATTGTGCGAGATGGCACTTGATCTGGTGACTGTCCGCTAAAGTCCGCATGGGGGGAATCGTGGTTTCACACAAATCGCCCTCGACCTGCGCCTTGCGCGGGCAGCGGGTTTGAAACGGGCAGCCCGACGGCGGGTTGAGCGCGGAGGGAATATCGCCATCGAGGATGATCCGCTTCTTTTTTACCCGCGTATCAGCAATCGGCACGGCAGAAAGCAGCGCTTCGGTGTAGGGGTGATAGGGCGGCGAAAAGACCTGTTCCGTGCTGCCCTGCTCAACAACATGCCCCAGATACATGACCACCACGCGATCAGACAGATAGCGCACAATCGACAAGTCGTGGGAGATGAACAGAAGTGTGGTTTGGTGCTCGTTTTGGATGTCCATGAGCAGCTGTGAGACTGCGGCCTGAACCGAAACGTCTAGCGCCGATACCGGTTCATCGGCCACCACAACCGCTGGATTGCCCGCGAACGCACGCGCGATACCAATGCGCTGCTTTTGCCCACCTGACAATTGCCGCGGCATGCGTTTGGCGAAATCGCGCGGCAGTTTGACTAGGTCCAGCAGCTCCAGCATACGGTTTTCGCGATCGGCATCGGTGGAACCAATACCGAATTTCTCCAGCGCACGCACGATTTGCGAGCCGACAGACTGGCTGGGATTCAGCGTGTCAAAGGGGTTTTGGAAGACCATTTGCAGGCTGCTCAACGTCTCCGGGCCGCGCGCCTGAACGGGCGTATTGGAAATCACCTGCCCGTTGAGTTTGGCCTCGCCCTGAGTCGCGGTTTCAAGCCCGAGCAGCACCTTGGCAAGCGTGGATTTGCCGCAGCCAGACTCGCCAACAATCGCGACGGTTTCAGACTGACGTGCGACCAGGTCTACTTCCTCGTTAGCTTTTACGGTGCGCCGCTCACCCGCGCCCAGGAACACGTTGGCCGCAACTTGGTAGTGTTTCTTGAGGTCCTTGACGTCGAGCACGATGTCACCAGCCTCCGACCGCGCCGTCTCAGCCTCTATTTGCGGCGGCGCGGCCCAATCAATTTCGTTGAAGCGCATGCAGCGGCTCAGGTGCCCGATCTGGCCCTTAACCGGGCGCATATCGATGTCTGACTGATCGCACCAGCCTGCAACATAGTGGTCGCAGCGGTCCTGGAAGTTGCAGCCCAGCGGCCGTTCCTGGGGCAAGGGCAATTGGCCGCGGATCGGCACCAGCGGACTGACATTCTTGTCGGCACCCGGTAACGGAATCGATCGAAACAGGCCCTGGGTGTAGGGGTGCCGCATTTTGTTAAAGACCTCATCCACGGTCCCAAACTCTACCGCTTCACCGGCGTACATGACGTTGATCCGATCGCAGGTATCCAGGATGAGACCCAGATTGTGGGAGATGTAGACCATCGACGTCCCAAACTCGGCCGCCAGATCACGCACCAGGTCAACGATCGAGGCCTCAACAGTCACATCCAGCGCCGTTGTCGGCTCGTCGAGCAGCAGCAGTGAGGGCTTGGAAAGCAGCGCCATCGCGATCACCACACGCTGTTGCTGACCACCGGAAAGCTGGTGAGGGTAAGAGTTCATGATGCGATCGGGGTCGGGCAGACGGACAGCTTCAAGAATATCGCGGGAACGCTGGCGAGCTTCGTGTCGAGTGACATCTTCGTGCAGCAGCGGAACTTCCATCAGCTGGTTGGCGATTTTCATCGATGGGTTCAGGGAGGCCATGGGCTCCTGATACACCATGGCGATTTCCGAGCCGCGAATTTGCCGGGTTTCCTCAGGCGTCATGCTCAGGATATCGCGGCCCTTGTACAGGATTTGACCGCTGACAACCTTGCCCGTCGATCCCATATAATTCATCACGCCCAGCGCAACGGTAGACTTGCCACACCCAGACTCGCCCACCAGCCCAACCGCTTCGCCCGGCATTACGGTCATGTTGAAATTGACCACAGCCGGAATCTCACCCGATCGCGTGAAGTAGGAGAGCGACAAGTTGCGACATTCCAAAACGGGAGCGTTGGGATCGAGCCCGGCGATTTCTGTTTTCGTCATGGCGTTAATCCTTAAGCGACTGTTCGCGCAGCGTATCGGCAAGCAGGTTGAGGCCCAGCACCAGCGAAACAATACACAAGGCGGGTATCACCGCCATCTGCGGCTCAAAGCGGAGCTGGCCGCGTCCATGGGCGATCATGGATCCCCAATCGGCGCTTTCCTGCGGCAGACCCAGCGCGAGGAAGCCCAGCGTTCCCAGCAGAATGGCAGTGTAGCCAATCCTAAGTGCTGCATCGACCATGAGCGGTCCCCGCACGTTGGGCAAAATCTCGAAGATCATGATGTAGAACTGGTTCTCACCACGCGTTTGGGCGGCGGCGACATAGTCGCGGTCCTTCACGTCGAGTGTTAGGCCCCGAACCAAGCGGAAGGCCCCCGGCGCGGACGAAAATGCCACCGCGACGAAGACGTTCAGCATGCGCGGCTCCATCTGCGCGAAATTCGCCACGGCGATGGCGATGTTGGCTTCGCGTGCCGCGTTGCCACCGCCGAAGGTGGCTGCTGCCCATGCAGCGATACCGCTCAAGTCCGGCAAGCCCCAGGTGTTACGGAAATATAGGAATAGCGCGATGGGCAGGAAGACGATCAACAAGCCGATCAGCCGCCCCTTCTTCACCGAATACAACCCCCACAGCCCCGCCAGAACCAGCAGCAGCGGAAAGGCGAAAATCGCAGTGGCGAGGATCCGGCTCAGGTTACCGTCCTTGCCAACCAGAACGATCAGGTAAAACAGCACGATCACCGGAAAGGCGAGAATGGCATTGGCGACAAAGGTGATGATCTGGTCAAGCCAGCCGCCGCGATATCCTGCAATCAGCCCCAGCGTGATCCCCACGGTGAACGACACCAGCGTCGCACCAATCGACAGCGGCAGCACGGTGCGTGCGCCGTAGATCAGGCGAGAGAAGATATCTCGGTTGGCTTTGTCAGTGCCCAGAATAGCAGGCAGCCGTTCGCCCTCATTGCCGACCCAGGACATCAGTGGCGCGCTGCCTCTAATATTAGACTTGTAAAGCTTGCCGTATTCGCTGGCCTCCGCGAGGGTCAGTTTGACGTACTCAGCATAGGTCAACCCTTCCAGCGCTTCGGCGCCGAGCTTGAATTTGCGGGTCACGCCCTGGACGATGGTGCCGTTGTCCTTAGACAGAGCTTCGAGCGGGCCGTAGAGCGGGAGCAGGTCGGCCATCAGGGCGGCAATGATCCAAAAGAAACAGATCCCCAACCCAACCATTCCGATGGGACTGTCAAATACCCGGCCATAGAGCCCCAGCCGCTCCTTGAAGATCCAACTGAGGATCATCACACCGGCCAGTGCCGCAAAGACCGGCCAGAGCACGTACAGCGCCCATACCGTCGTGAGCCCCATTTTGGGAGACGAGAACAGCGCAACGAACACCATCCCCACCGTGCCAGCAATCAACGCGAATGCGGTGACCGAGCTGTAGGGTGGTTTACGCAAGGGCGATACCACGTTGGAAAAGGCAGAGAGCAGCAGCGCTGCGCCCAGTAAGGTTGCCCAGACCACCCAGAATGACGCGATAAAGCCACCGAGGATTGCAAGATTTTCTAGCATCGTTTCCGCTTTCCCCTATGCGACCCGGATACGCGGATTCAAAAGCACGTATCCAACGTCTGAAATGAATTGGGTCAGCAGAACCACGATCACAGAGACCACGGAACACGCCAGAATGAGATTGTAATCCATGTTTGACGCCCCGGCGTTCAGCGCGAAGCCAAAGCCTTTCCACGAGAAAATCACTTCCACAACCACCAGCCCGGAGAGCAGGTAGGGAAACTGCAGCATGATCACGGTAAACGGAGCAATCAGTGCGTTACGCAGAGCGTGCTTGAGGACGACTTGATGACGCGGAACGCCCTTGAGCACGGCGGTCCGAACATACTGAGAGCCCATAGCCTCTGCCATCGAAGCACGGGTCATGCGGGCGATGTAGCCGAACCCGTAGATGATCACAGCGGACACAGGCAGAACAGTGTTGGCAAATGTAATACCGTCTTTGTCGAGGTTAGCCGAACCTTGCAACGGGCTCTTCCTCGCCCATTTGTCGGCCCCGAGGAAGGTATCAGCGATGGGCAGGAAATCGACGAAACTACCCAGTGCGGAAAACACCATTGAGTTCCCTGCCAGCAGTACAACCAGCAAGATCCCCATGACGTACTCCGGCATCGATGTCGAGCCGATGGCAACGACAGAGAGAGAGCGGTCCCGAATCGAGCCCTCATTCATCCCGGCTAAAATGCCGATGAACAAGCCTAGAGTCACCATCACGCCAAAGACCCAGGCGGCTAACATGCCGGTGTTGGCAAGGCGCTCATTGATCACGCCCCAGGGGTCGGGATTGGGCCTTTCATTGCCTTGAGCATCAACGAGCACGCCTCGATAACCCGCTACGTGTTTTTTGAAGACAATGGACTCGCCCCAGTCGCCTTGTAAGAAGCCGAAAAGCCATGTGCCGTACCGCTGCGCCAAGGACAGACTGCGGCACTTATTGGGGTCGATGTAGAAGCCATTTGGGTGCTCGGGATCATCCGGGGCCTCGATAACCACTTCCGCGCCCGTTCCAGGATCACATTGGTGGAAGATTGTGCGTTGGATGAACCTATCTTGCTCAGTTTGCGGGGTGCGAGGTCCCAGCTCAAGAACCGCAATGGTCCGAAGCGCCCTCGCGTTTCCGCCAACGATGGCAAAAACCACGGCGGAAACCACCAGCAGTGTCAGCAGCAAAATGATCAGTTTTCGTAAAGCAAAGGTGAGCATGAACCCTCATGGCGCCTGTCCAGATCAGGGAAATCAGAACCAACTCTGACTCACCTCATCCGGCCTGACCTTGTTTCTTGGTTTTGTCTCGATTTTTCAACAATAAAGGCAAAAATAAAGGAGGCGGTTGGAACCGCCCCCCTTTTTTCAATACCTGTACGACCGCACTTTAGGCGAGCGAGACAGTCTCGTAGTGGTGCTCAAACGCCTGGTGCATCTGGTAGCCCAGAACGCGGTCTGTGGCGTGTGAGAAGATACCGCGCCAGTACGGCTGAATTATCACACCGTCGTCCTGCATCATCTTCTGCAGCTTGCCCATGACTTCGCGGCGTGCATCTGGATCCGCAAGGCCGTTGGCCTGGTCCAGAAGGGCATCAAAGTCAGGGTTGTTGTAGTGCGCCTCGTTCCAGTCAACGCCGCTGCGGTATGCTAGGTTCAGGATCTGAACGCCCAACGGACGACCGTTCCAGTTGGTTGTGGAGAACGGGTAGTTGATCCAGTTACCCCAGAAATCCGAAGACGGACGACCATCAGCAATCACATTCAGACCCGCTTCGCGGAACTGGTTGATCATCGCAACGGAAGTGTCTTCGCGGAAATCGCCGCCGGCGAGGTAGGAGTAGGTGATTTCCGCACCGACCAAACCTTCGG
>PAHJ01000118.1 GCA_002705565.1 Geminicoccus sp.
CAATGCCGAAAGCGTCGCCGCAATGGGCGATATTGTAACCCGTGCGCCCGATCATGGAATCACGGTTCATGGCCGCTATGGCAACCGTCTGGAACACACTAACTTCTACGTCCTTGAAGCCAGCAGCATGGAAGACATTGACGCGCTGTTTGACCCGGTCTTGGAGATGGGGCATTGGGACATCACGCCGGTGGTAAAGAAGTAGGCACAGAGTAGGGAGAACCAGAGATGGCGGACTTACCAGTCATCAATCACGCTGAATGAGAGAAGATCAAAGCGATCGCAGGCAGCGTTTTCCAGTGGCGACCTTTACCAAGAATACAAGCAGGTGCTGAATCAGCTACGGCTTGAGGTTGGGGGTGAGGTGCTTAGGCAATCACCGTCGCACGCGAATGTCATTGGCGAGCAAATCATCGATGAAGCGCTCGGTAATTAGGACACAAGCCACGCTGCGTTCTTGAACCTGATGACTGCGCCGAGATTGGCCGACTACACAGCTTCGGCCTTGGGGAGCATTCCCCATCGATGACGTGGGAAAAGAAGCCTGTCCGAGTATTCTCAGGCAGGCTTTTTTGTTTATATCCAGTCATAATGCACCTGACTGACGACCAAAGACGGAAAGAGCGATGAAGCTGCGTAACGCACAGGACATCCTTGAGATTGAGAGCCGAGGCTTCGATGATTTTGTCCCGCATCGAAGCGCTTGGACCATCATCAAGCATCAGGCCACCCAGCGCCCTGACGCCGTTGCGCTCGAGTTTCTGCACGACTGCGCAGCACCTGAGCGGGACGAGTTGGTCACGTTTTCCCAACTGGCCAACCGGATCGAAGCTGCCGCTTCGGTTTTCCAGCGCGCTGGCGTTGGACCGGAGACGTCGGTCGCTGTCCTGACTCAGCACACGGTATCAGGGCAAATCGCGCTGTGGGGCGCGCAGTTGGTGGGCCGTGCTTGCCCAATCAACCCAATGCTGAAGCCTGAAGCCATCGCTGGCCTGATCCGAGCGGCCAACGCTGCGGCGGTCGTGATAACCGGGATGAGCGACGAGGTAGGATACTGGAAATCGGTAGTTCCAGCTTTGCGGGCGGAAGGCATTAAGCTTCCGATATTTTGCTGTGATGCGGACCGAGCTTCACCTGGCAACGATGGGCTTTTTGAAGATCTTGTCACGGCAGCAGAAGGCCAGAAGGTTGAGGTCTGGGGCGATGATAAATCCATCGCAGCGCTCTATCACACCGGCGGGACAACCGGGCAACCCAAGCTGGTGCACCACCGTCGCCAAAACCAAGCCCACGTGGCCCATGCTTGCGCCGCCATGTATGATTTCCGCTTTGACGATATCATGCTGAACGGCTTCCCGCTCTTTCACGTAGCAGGCGCATTTGTGTTTGGACTATCGGCCTTGTCGGCAGGCAGTCGATTGGTGATCCCGGGCCGTTTGGGCATGCGAAACCAAGGCTTCATGCGCGAGGTTTGGCAACAAGTAGAACAACGTGGGATCACAAAGATTGGGGCAGTGCCGACGGTTCTTGCCGCCCTCAACAGCACGCCAGTTGACGCAAATATCGCCACACTGCAGTTTTTACTGACGGGCGGATCACCGCTGCCGACTGAACTTGCTGAGGCCGTAGAAACGCATACAGGCGTCCCCGTGCGCAATATCTTGGGTATGACAGAAAGCGCGGGCGCCATTGCGGCCGAACCCGTCCAAGGCCCACGAACACCGCTTTCCTGCGGCTTGCGCTTGCCCTTCAGTGAATTGGCTGTTTTTGGCGAAACAGACGGTGACGTAGACCCGGGCAAGCGGATCCCCGCTGGTGAAACTGGGATCATCGCCACGCGCGGACCGAACGTGGCAGACGGGTATTCAGAGGCGTCTAGAAACCCCGGGACGTTCCTGCCAGAAGGGTGGCTTGTAACTGGCGACCTTGGCTCAATCGACGAGACGGGACGCTTGTTTATCACGGGCCGAAAGAAAGACGTTATCATCCGCAGCGCCCACAACATTGACCCACAAATGATCGAAGACGCTCTGCTGGCTCATCCCAAGGTCGAAACGGCGGCTGCGGTTGGGATGCCGGATGCTTATGCTGGCGAGCTGCCCATGGCCTTCATCGTCACGCGTGATCAATGGGCGCCGGATCAGCAGGAACTTCTCAGCTTTTTGGCAGAGCGGATCGAAGACCCGCTGGCTATGCCAAAGCAGATACAGGTGATCGACGAAATGCCGATGACGCCCGTTGGGAAGATCTTCAAGCCTGCGCTTCGGTCAGAGGCCATCTTGGCGGCTCTAGACCAGGTTTTGGGCGACTTGGCGCGTACCGTCAGAGTCACCTTGGACGAAGAAAACGGCGTTACGATCCATGCGTCTGACGACAGCAAAGCGCTCATCAGCGAGCGTCTTGTAGGGATGCCGCTGACCCTCAGCTTTGCCCCGCTCAACAAGATTTAATCCATAAAGAAGCCGTGACTGAATATTAGAGCCGGTTTGTCACCTCTAGAGTCCGTATAGAAGACCCTGTGTGGCGCTACGTTGAGAAACGGCATGGATTACATCTCTTCGACTTCACCCAAGACTTAGGATTTTTTTTCTTCGGTATGCCTTTGCCCCTTCTTTAAGGGGTCAATCCTGGCTCAATTGATGGCCCCCTTTTTCAGTGGAATCCCACAGATTCTGCTTGTCTGGAACCTTAACTGGGCTGATGCTGGACTGAATATAGAAAGAGGGAAAGAAAACATGAGCAATAGAACTGGCGCCTGTTCCTGCAAGGCGACCCGTTACAAACTGACTGAAGATCCGATGTTCACTCACGTGTGTCATTGCAGCATTTGCAAGCGCCACACGGGTACTGCCTTTGTTACTCACGTTTTCATCGAGGCAGAGTATATCACGCTGGAGCAAGGTCAGGTTGAAGCCGTCGACGGCCAAACGGGAAGCGGTGGGGATCATCTGGTTTATCGCTGTCCCGACTGCCAGTCAGCGCTCTATAGCCATTATGGGGGAAACCGTAAGATTGCTTTGGTTAAAGGCGGAACACTCGATGATCCGGGCTCGGTGACACCAGGCGCGCATTTGTGGGTTGAGGCCAAAGTTCCCTGGATCGATATTCCACCAAACGTCCCGGCCTTTAGTCAGAACTATGTTGCCGCAGAGGTTTGGCCCGCGGCGGCGCTGGAGCGGCGCAAAAAAGGCGGCTGGGGCTAGGTGGCCCACAACTTGGTGTAGGTCTGGAGAATGATAGACGAGCGAAGTTGCATCACGTGCGTCTTTTCTTTGGGTGTCACCCCTGGCCTGCCTCATCGATGTGGTCCAACCCAAATATTGGCATTGGCTTGGGTTTCTAGCAGCGCCGTGCCGATGATCTTCCATCAGCCGGGCTATCCCGGCGGAACCCAGCCCCACGTCTAAGCTTTACACCGACCAGCTCGACATCACGCCAAAAATACGAGGGGCGGTACCAATCCAGCTTCAAATAGGTTGGCCTCGCGGAGACGTTGTGGACTTCTCCTAGGCGGAGAACCAATTGTCTTATGGGGTGGTTTAAGAATGGGCTGCCAGTGTTGAGTGAAGGGCGTCTTTCGATGAATTTTGCGTTTCAAGCCATGGGCAGGCAGTGGCTGGCCCTTGGAGTTTTGACTGTTCTTTTAGGCGTTTCAGGGACTGCGGGATCAGACTCTTCAGCGCATGCCTTGACGGGTCAGTGGTGGTTGAAAACCGTCTTTGACGAAGTCGGTGAACCGATTTGGTTTGGAGGAGGCCAAGAGGAACCAATCACCATGACAGTTGATGCGGCCGGGGACATTCATACGCTTGCGGCCTGCAACAGTTATTTCGGCAGTTTTGGTGCGGCTTCAGGGATGTCGGTTGCATTGGAGCCGCCGCTGATGATGACCACACGAATTATGTGCTGGGGTCAGTATCCGCCCGTTGTGCGGTTCGAGCGTATTGCTCGGTTCGACCGCGGCCCGGTGGAATTGCGCTTATTCGACGAGAATGATCGGCTTATTGCCGCTTACATCGATATGAAGGCCATGCAGGATGAGCTGGATTTGGCACGGGACAGAGAACTCGGGGAATAGGCTGTCTTGGTGATCTAAGGCTCGCCTTCGCCGCTTCCCTGATCGTTTCCTGTGCCTTGCCGTTTAAGCCAAGCGCGGATCGTTGTCTGGTTTGCCCATGAAATAAGTCCCAACCCAGAAAAGCTACAGGTGCTCTAACCAGGTTAAGATCTCTTTGACAGCGCGCCCTGTTTGGGAGGGGGCCAAAATATCACCGATAATATTATGCCCAAACGGCGACTCTCCCTCGGCCGGTGCGATGGTGACCATCTGACTTGGCCCACCCCACTTTTGCCCGATTAGCCGCGTGCGTGCGTGATCCGCAACGGGTCGAGATTCATGCTTTGAAGCACTGAAACCGTGAACATAGACCGCTGAATACTGGGTTTTTATACCGGGCTCACCGGCCCAAATTATAGTCTTTTCCGCGCCTGGTTTGAGGTCGGGGATTTGTCCCTCGCTTTCTGCAGGAAACCATCAAGGTCGGCTGGCAGTGCATTGGTGCTTGCTGCTGCACTTCGATCAAACCTCTCGCCGGGGACAAGAAAATAGACGACGACCAAACTCATGATCATGGCAATAATCGAAATCAAAACCTTCACTGTGCCCTGCCGGGATGCACGTGCCTGAAGCGATCAGGAGCTCCGGAAGCCTAAAAGATGAAACTCACAATGAGAAAAAGTGAGGCGGCCCAGGATAGCGCGCCGCAGATGACAAAAACCGCGGTCAATATATTCAATCGAAACTCCGTGCCTTTCGGCTGAAGGCTCAAAAGAAGGCTGACGATCAGCGAGACGAAGCAAATCCCAACAAAACCAATACCCGCTATAAAGGCGCCACCAAAGACACCAACAAACATCGCTTCTTGTTCTAAAATACCAGTAGTTGTTAAGATCGCCGTAGCAATTATCCCGATGACCCACAAGACGAGAGTGAGAGGTGCGAGGGCGCTGATCGCCAATGTACGCAGAACTATCGTCTTCATGTTAAGCTCATTCGTTAGATGCACCAAAAAACAACAAAGGACTAAGCAGACCTTCTATTAACCATAAATTAGCAGATTTCATGCAATGATGCACCAAAACCAATAGTTCTGTTTTTTTGAAAACAGTCATGATTGTTGAATCACCTTTTTGAGAACTTTTCATTGTTACTTCTGTATTTTTTACCGAATTCGCACGCTATAAATGTGCATGCCGTCTTATTACTGTCGGTCAATATTTCCATAAGGACATCATTGAATTGAAAACGGCCATTAGCATAGGATTAACCATCCCGATCGATGCCGCCTCGAAACGCCAGTCTCTCAATATTTTCTGAACGAACGAGGGGTACAGCATGGAGCAAATGGGTGAATTTATCGGTTTCACAGCCCTGATTGTAATCGGGTCGATTCTGCTGGTCGCTTTTAGAAACAGCGTCACCGAGTTCCTCAAAAGACGGCTGGGAATGAAAGTTGTCGGCGGCTTCCGTAAGCGCATTAAATTTACAGGCTTACCCGCCAAGCTACTGGGCTTGCTATACTTTGTCGGCTGGGGCTTCCTTATTTATCACATCTATCAGGGCATTGTGCGCTGACGCTGGCGGCGGGTGTTCTGACTTTGCTATTGGGTTGGCCGGTCGTAACCGAAATGGAGCGCACCGTGTCACCACGAGGGCCGATCGAAGCTGTGGCTCAATCCCGGGAAGGATCGGCCTTTGGTGGGCTACTTTTTTGAGGCAGGCCATTGCTGATTTGATGCGGACCTACATTCAGCTGGCAGTCAAAAGAACAGCCCTTCATGCGCAGTGTCGCAGACCTGGGGCCGCCACAGGCTTACTGCGAAAACCAGTCGTGGAGAGCGGCCGCAACTTGTCGAACCGGGTTTGCTTCCGGTTCATCGCTGCGAAACTCGCAGTTCCAATCCACCAAAATGGGTTCAGGGGCCAGTGGAATGGCCATCACCCGGCCTGCTGCAACATGGGGTTCAACGGCCCACTGTGCGAGAATACTGGTGCCTTGATCTGCGGCAACAAGCTCGATGATGGCTTCGGGCAACTCGACCGACGCGGTCCAAACGGGATAGCGTCGTTCCGGGCGAAAGAGGCGTGCGAATTCCTGGTCGGGCTCAGGCGTCTTGGTAAAGGTGATAAACCTCTGGCCCTCGATATCGGTCGCCGACACTGACTTTGCTGCCGCCAAAGGATGCTCCGGTGCGCAAATGAAAACCAGTGGGTCCTGAAACAGCGGCAGTCGCTGTGTCGCGCTGTGAGACACTGCACCAGTTGTGATGGCCAGATCGATGTGTCGATCCAAAAGGGATCCGACCATATCCCGACGGTTTCCGGCCATGATTTGAATGTCGATTGTCGTGTGATCAGACCGAAAATTCGCCAGAAAGTTTGGGAACCAGTGGTAGGTGCTGTAATTTTCAACGGCAATGCGCACAACGTGGTCTATGCCAGCATTCATCCGGCGCACCTCGTCTTCGATTAAGTAAAGCTCGCCCAAGAACTTTTCACTGAAATTAGCCAGATATTCTGCGGCCGCAGTCATACGCAGGCGTTTGTGCATTCGTTCAAACAACGGCACATCGAGACGGCGCTCAGCCTCTTTAATACGATGCGACAAGGCTGAGGGGGTCAGTCCAAGTTCATCAGCGGCATCCACAACCCGGCCCGTGCGGCCAATGGCACGGATCATTTGCAAATGGCGGAGATCAAGACGGGGACTATCCATTGGCGCATCTCACCTGAAAGAAATTCATCAATACCTACGCTAAACGAAATTGCCGTTCAGTAAAGTATCCCGGACAGTGCGTTCAGCAACAGATCGAGATCCCCACCATGCATGAGCACGTCGACGCCAATTCGCCTCGTTCCACGGATCGCCTGCACCATGTTCATGGGCAAACAAATGCCCGCCTGCACGCTGACGATGGCCCTATGGCCATGGCGGTGCGCGGGCATGGTGTGCGCATCGAAACGGACGATGGCCAAAGCATTATTGATGGATTTTCCGGACTTGGTTGCGTCTCGCTTGGGTATCACCCTGCGCCAAGGCCCTTACCGCGGCATTCTTTCCAATGTCAGCGATTATGTTTCGGCAGACCTTCTTTGATGATCTGAAGCAGACCTCAGACGCAGCAGGTGTCCTAGGCCACGGGTTCACCTATGCAGGTCATCCCGTTGGGGCTGCCGTGGCTCTGGAAGCGATAAAGATCTACGACGACATCGATTTGCTCGGGCACGTGCAGCGGGTCGCCCGGTCATTCCTGGCCGGTTGCGAGGCCTTAATGGACCACCCGCTTGTCGGCGAGGTGCGGGGCATCGGCCTGTTCTGCGGCATTCAGCTGGTGCAGGACAAAACCAACCGGGCACTGTGGGATCCGGCGTTGAAAGTTGGCACAATGGTACAGGACCGCGCCCATGAAAGAGGGCTTTATTTGCGTTCGATCCCGCCTGATCGGATTAGCTTTATGCCGCCTCTAATCATCTCAGAAGACGAGGTCGCTGAGGCAACTGCGATCCTTAAAGCGGCGCTTGATGATGTCTGGGCCGAGGTAAAAGGGCGCGTATAAAGCGCGTCCCTTGGGTTCTGCCCCTAGGATTTTAATCGCAGGTTATCGGGGTCGTAGACATGTGTGCTATGGCGCAGCGCCGCCGTGAGCCTTCCCAGAACCCGCACATCGCAGGGCGCCCCCATCTGCACCGATCCGCGTTTTACGTAGCCAAGCACACAGTGCTTGCCGGTCCGGTAGCCGTGACTGCATGAGGTGACATAGCCAACCCATTCACCGTCTTTGAGGATCGGGTCAGATCCCATCGGCTCGGGGCTGCCTTCAGTGATCTCCAGGCCGATCCACTCCCACTCCGCCTCTTGACCTGCTTGTGATGCTACAGCGGCTCTGCCCACGAAATCGCCTTTGTTCATAGTGGCAAAGCGGTTCAACCCAGCATCAAACAAGGTGTATTCGGTTCCAAAATCAGCACCCCATCCGTGATAGCCTTTTTCAATTCGCATGGCGTTCAACGCGTAAGAGCCAAACTGGCAACCGCCTACCTTGCGAACATTTGCCATGAGGGCTTCGTAGACTTGGAGCAGGTGATCAGAGGATAGGTGCAATTCCCAGCCAAGCTCCCCCACATAAGACACGCGCATGGCTGTCACAGGCACACCTGCAAGTGTGACTTCCTGCACCGAGAGCCAGGGGGCATTCTCTGCGGAAAGATCCGCCTTGGTAAGCGGTGCGAGAACATCGCGCGATTTTGGCCCCATCACCATCAATGCTGCGTCGTGGGCATAGCCGCGAGACAGGGTTACACCGGTGGCAGGCAGGTGTTTTGACAACCAATCGAAATCGCGCAGATCGGCAAGCGTGGGGCCGCAGAGCAGAAATCGATCTTCGGCGAGGCGTGCGACAGTGGTCTCGGACCAGATATGGCCCTTGGGCGTCAGCATATAGCTCAATCGCACGCGACCGGTTTTGGGAATGCCACCGCAAACGATCTTCGACAGGAACGCCTCAGCCCCCGGACCGCGCAGGTCATATTTTGTAAAGCCGCCGTGGTCCATAACGCCGACACAATCGGCAACCGTACGGCATTCCTGCGCCACGGCATCTTTCCAGGGTTCATGATGGAACGACAGATCCCTGACACCGCCATCTTTGATCGTGTCCGTCTGGAACCAGAACGCCCGCTCCCAGCCTGCGATCTGCCCCATGACCGCCCCTTGTTCAACCAAGGTCTCGTAGAGCGGGGTTTGCTGCACCGGGCGACCCCTTTGCATGTTTCGATGGGGATAGGGAATGGCGTATTGCAGGTCGTAATGCTGCGAGGCACGAAGGTTGGCGTAGTCCAGAGTTGCCCAATCGCCAAAGCGGCGGGGATCCCAAGCCGACAGATCCCATTCGGTTTCACCTTCGGTGATCCATTCGGCCATGGCCTTGCCGATCGCCGCCGAATGCGTGATCCCGACCTGCACGCCGGTGGCATGGTAGAAATTCGGCGCTCCCGCAGCCGGACCAACCAGGGGCATGGCATCCGGGGCATAGGCGATGGGACCGTTGACGAACCTTTGCGCGCCAGCCTCCCCCAACAACGGCACGTGGGTCATGGTCGCCTCTAAAACGTCGAGAATATCTTCGACGCTGTCAGGGAACAATTGATGTGCAAAGTCGTCTGGCGGGCCGTCTTTGTCCCAGGCGGGGCGACCATCATGCGCATAGGAACCCACCAGAAACGCATTGCGTTCGCGGCGCAGGTAGAACCGGATATCCGGATCACGCACCAGGGGAAACAGGTCAGCGTGGTCTTCCAGAGCCTTCAAGGGCTCGGTCACGAGATACTGATGCTCCAGCGTAATCACTGGCGTTTTTAACCCCGCCATCTCTGCGATTTTTGCGCCATAAAACCCGCCCGCGTTGATCACGATCTCGGCCTTGATCTTACCTTTTGCGCAGGTCACTTCCCACTCCCCTGAGGGCAAACGCGTGATTGCGGATACAGGTGTAAATCGCTCAATATGTGCGCCTAGATCACGTGCCCCTTTCGCAAGGGCCTGAGTGAGTTGGGATGGGTCAATGTCGCCCTCGTAGGGGTCATAGATACCGCCCAGAATTGTCTCATCGGGGTGCCAGAACGGATGCATCTCATCCATTTCGGATGGGCTCAACATCCGTAGATCGAACCCGGCACTCTCGGATACACCACACAGGTGTCGGAACAGGTCCATGCGTTCCGCCGTATGGGCGGGCCAAAACGCCGAGGTATGTCGATAGGTGATCGCGCTATCGACCTTTTCCGCGAGATCTTTGTAGGTCTGCCAGCCATAGTTCCCGGCGCGCATGCCCAACCACGAGGTCGCATAGGTGGGAATATTCCCCGCTGCGTGCCAAGTGGAGCCGGATGTCAGCTCATCGCGTTCCAACAGGATCGTGTCAGTCACGCCGGCCAGCGCTAGATGATAAAGGATAGAGGTTCCGACGGCACCGCCACCGATGACCACAACTTTGCTGGTGTTTTTCATGGACTCACAATCCCTCGGGCAGGCGGATGTCAAAGGCAGCGCGAATGGCGGCCTCATGATCCTTTGGTAAATGGGTTGGGTGCTGGGTCAGCATTTCAGCCGTACGTTCTACGGCCACGTCCCAAATCGTGCGCGATCCGGCGTCTTTCCAATCCGCGATGCTTTGCCGGTTGCCAAGGCTTGGATAGGTGTATTCGGTTTTCATCAGTTCCAGCGTCTGAGCTTCACCAAGATAATGACCGACGCCTGTAGCCACCGCCTCGATCCGGTCCAGATCGATCGCTGTGTCTGAAATCTCGACGCCCCGCACAGACCGCAGTATCGCACCGCACATGTCGTCATCGATCACCAAAGCCTCGCACGAGGCGGCCATGATCGAACCCAGCATGCCAACGGATAAGTTGATCATATCAGCCCCGGCTTGCGCAGCCAGCGCGACGGTATAGCCTTTTTCATATCCGGCCTGAGCGTCGGGCGTTTTGGCGTCTGTCATCCCTGCCGAAGCGGTGGATGGCAAACCCAAATGCAGCAAAAGTTGAGCCGCGCTGGCAGCGGCAACAGCGGCTTCGCCAGAGCCACCGGTCATAGCGCCCGTACGCAGATCCGAGATGAACGGCATGAAAGCAAAAATGCACGGGTACCCGGGCTCAAGTGTGTCAACGACCATGAGACCCGCCAGTGTTTCAGCCAACCCTTGAGCAAGGGCCCCTGCGAGCGTAACCGGACTTGTTGCGCCCGCCTGAGCAGCGGTACAGATCTGCAAAGGCATGCGATGCGCCATCGCCCGCTGCATGATCTCAAGCCCTTCAGCCGCATAGCGCAGCGGAGACACCGCATGCACGATCACGCCAAAGCAGAACGGTTGCTTGCGGAAGCCACCCTCGGCGCCCAAGGCCATATCAAACATGGACACAACGGGATCCAGATGGCTGGCGTTGTCAAAACTGATCCCGATGGGTTTGGAGCACGCCTTGAGACACGCAAAGCCGGTGTTCATATCCAGCAGAAACGGCGTGCCCATATCGCGCGCGATCACTGGCCGCAGGCCGTAGTGGATGTTTGGCAAAGTCTCAACCAGCCGCATCAAATCATATAAATCGGTTAGCTGTGCTCCGCGAAAGACGCCTGTTGCGCTGTTCAAAACTTCCGTTGCGGCTCCCCCAGTGCCGATATGGACATGTCCGCCACCAATGGTCAGGCCCTTGTGTTCGATGAACCCAGGCAACGACACACGTTTCGCTGCGCGCGCTATCGCCGTCTCTACCAACGACTGTGAAAAGCAAACACGGCCGTCTTCGCGACGGTTTGCACCTGCCGCAACCATCCTGGTGACAAGCGCGTCCGGGCATTCCGCGATTCCGGTCTGGGCCAAAATATCCATCGCAGCTTTGACGATCCGGTTAAGGCTCGCATCGTCTAACGGCGCAAAGCGTCCGCCCTGAGGTGCCGGTGCGGGACCTGGCGCGCTTACGCGCGTTTTCGCTTTGGATCGTCTCGCCATCTGAACCGGCCCTTTTCAATACAATGCCAAGGATCACCGAGGGGCCCACAAACACAATTCGAAAATTCGTGGTTTGGAATGAGAATTTTTCACTCAAACATCGCTTTTTCAGTAGGCGTATTTGTGCACAAATGTGCTGAGGTCAGCCAGAAGGAGATCACCGATGCCAAAATTGGACTTTTTGGTGGGGGCGCGATGCTAAGTGCGCCGATTTCTGGCGGACTGGCAGGTACCGCCGAAGCAGCCGAAGTGGCCATAGCCTTTACCGATTTCGCCGAAACCAGTGGCGACCACGAGTTTTTGGCCTTTGACATCACACTCCGGACGCTGACCAGGCTGACACAGGATTAAACAATGGCTCTTTTGGATTATACACTTCCGACAGATGGTCTTGCAGGATGTTTCATCGATGGCGCATGGCATTGGCCTGCCAGCGGCGAAAAACTACCCGTCGAAAACCCATCCCGCCGCGAAACGATTTGCGAGATCGGGCGGGGCACCGCGATCGAAATTGATCTGGCCGTGACCGCCGCGCATCGTGCACGCCGTGCCTGGGCCGCGCGACCATCAGCAGAGCGGGGCGCGATGCTGACCGAACTTGGCAATCGATTGACGGCAAATGCCGAAGACGTCGCGCGCATTCTGGCAGCGGAAAGCGGTAATGCCATTCGAACGCAATCGCGCGGCGAAGCAATGGGCGCAGCTGGTGTTCTGAAATATTACGGCGGTGTCGCCGGCGAACAAAAGGGCGAGACCTTGCCCTTTGGCCCAGGGCTAATGTCTTATTCCACGCGGGAACCTTTAGGCGTGGTCGGATCGATTATTCCATGGAACTCTCCTCTTCAGTTGGGTGCCGTCAAGATTTCCATGGCACTGGCAACGGGCAACTGCATAGTTTTGAAGCCAGCCGAAGATGCTCCGCTTGCAGTTCTAAAGCTGATGGAGCTCGCGGCAGACATCTTCCCTCCGGGCGTTTTCAACGTCGTAACCGGTTTGGGTGAAGAAGCCGGCGCGGCGCTGGTCGCTCATCCCGGCATTTCGAAAATCTCTTTCACCGGCTCGTCCGAGGTGGGCAAGCTGGTCGCGCATTCCGCCGCAGACCGGATCGCCAATGTCACCTTGGAACTTGGCGGCAAAAGCCCTTGCGTGATTTTCCCAGACGCCTGCACCCCAGAGCGTCTCGACGCTACTGCGCAGGGTGTCGTCAACGCCATGCGTTTCGCACGGCAGGGGCAAAGCTGCACCGCGGGGTCGCGACTGTTCGTGCACACATCCGTCTGGGACGATCTGATGCCGCTGGTTGCATCAAAAGCCGCCGCCATGACCGTCGGCGATGCGCTGGATGAAAACAGCGATATCGGCGCGGTTGTGAATGAGGAACGCTATAGCGAAATTTGCGCCTTTGTCGCCGAAGCCGAGAAGCAGGGCGCGACATTCCTGACTGGAGAGACGCCGCAGGCAACAGAACAGGGCTTCCACCCAATCCCGACCATTCTGACGGGGCTCGACAATTCCTGGCGCATCGCACGCGAAGAAGTCTTTGGTCCCGTGCTGGTCGCGATACCCTGGGAAGACGAGGCCGATATGATCGAACAGGCCAATGACACGCATTACGGTTTGGCTGCGTTTATTTTCAGCCATGACTTCAGCACAGTGGTGCGCATGACCCGCGCGCTGGATGCGGGCTGGGTGCAGGTCAATCAGGGCGGCGGCCAAATTCCCGGCATGTCCTACGGCGGGATTAAGCAATCCGGCATGGGCAGCGAATATTCAATCGAAGGTGCCCTTGAGGCCTATACCTTCCGAAAATGCGTGACGGTGGCGCTGTAAATCATGGAGCAGGACCGTTTCGGCAATCTTATCGACCCTTCCGTGGGCTACGCACGCGGGCGGTTTTTATCCTCCAGTGCGGCCGAGATCCGCAGATTGAGACATGCTCAATCGGTGGCGGCGCAGGTCGTGTCTGAGCGTGGCATTGATGCGATTGGGATTTTTACCGGCAACCCCCGATATTTCCCGCTCAAGCCCGATGATCTGGCCACTTATTGCGAGGAATGGGTGGGGCCGGGATTGTTTGCGGGTGATCTGGCACGGGTTGCGATCCAGCATTTTGGCGGCGGTGAAACCGTTGCGGTCACAAACCGTACCAGCGCTGGGATCGTCGCGGCAGTGTTGGCCTTGGCCGATGGCAAACCGGTCGTATCTGTCGCCCCGGACGGCGACCGCAGTCATGCCTCCGTGGTGCGCGGGTGTGCCTTGGCTGGCGTAGACTTGGTTGAGTTGGAAAGCAGCGCCGACCCCGCGCCAGTCATTGCACAACATTCCCCTGCCCTTGTCGTCATCACAACGGTGACAAGCAGTTTGGCGCGGATGACTGATGATCAAACACGCCATGCAGTCGCCGTCGCCAAGGCGGCCGGTGCCACGGTTTTTATGGACGAAGCTTACGGTGCGCGATTGCGTCCCGTCCTGCATGGTGGCGCGCACAGTCTGACAATGGGCGCAGATTTCGCGATCACAAACGCCGACAAGGCGGGGCTGTCGGGCCCGCGAGCGGGCATTTTATGTGGAGCAACAGAGCCTGTGTTGGCAACATTGGCAAAAGCCTCTGAGCTGGGCCAGGAAGCCCGCGCACCCATTGCCGCAGGGGCCATGCGCAGTCTGCAGGCGTTTGATCCCGAAGACTTGCGGACTGAAGCGCGCGACGGCGGGTCCATTGCAGACGCGCTCAGCACGGCCTGGGACAAAGACGTCGTGCATCGCTCAGATCTGGGTCCAATGCTGGACGAGCAAGACGTGCTGGCCCGGGTCATGCGGCACGCCAAGTTGCCAAAAACAACGATAGTTCCAGCAGAGGTCACAGCCGCAATTGGTATGATCCTGCTGCGTGATCACGGAGTGCTGACAGTCAATACGCATGGCGCGCCGGGTGGCCGCGTGTCTTTGCGTCTCAAACCTACAGCAGGGGCTTTGGCAGCGGTTGGCGGGCACGGCGCGCTGGTTGCCGCCATCAACAAAGCCGTTGAACTGGTCGCAGACCGGATGAATGATGATGATTGGTTCGCCACCACCTTATTCGGAGAGCCAGCATGAGTAATTTCTCAAAATACGATGATCGGTTGGATCGGTTGGTGAACCTCGATCTGGGAAATCGCGGGATTGAGCCGCTTTACGATGCCTCACGGGAGCTCGCAGGGGGCGCCTTGTGCGGTGCCGCGGCCGATATGTTGTTAGCCATTCCCGAAGGCGGCACCGCGATTGTCACAACAGGATCAGTCAGCCGTGCATGGTTGACTCCCAAGTTGGGTGAAAATGACGGGCCGTCCGGTGCAGCAGCCTTGATCCGCGCGATGTGGCTGGCGCGACGGGCAAGCTGCGTCCTGGTGATTGAGGAGACGCTGATGTCTCCCATGGCGGCGACCTTGCAAGCCTGTGGGGTCGCTGTGACTGACTTGGAGACGACGCGCAAAGCAAGTGCTGATGGGACAATGGCCTGCGCCACGCTTGTGGCCTATCCAGTGACCGATGCCGAAGGACAGACCGCAGCGCAGGAGATGTTGGCGCATCTCAAACCGGATATCATGGTCTCGACTGAGCGTGTCGGGCGTAACGAAAACGGCATTTACTATAACATGCGCGGGCGAGACTACGGCATGGGCCGCGCGCGGATCGACATGTTGTTTGACGCGGCGATGGTGCAAGGCATTCCAGTTGTAGCCGTCGGCGATGGCGGCAACGAAATTGGTATGGGTTTGGTGGCTGAGGTCGTCAAAACGTCAGTGCCTTATGCTGCGCCCGGCGATTGCGATTGCGGCGGCGGAATCGGCGCCGTGTCGAGCGCCGACGTCCTGATGACGGCGGCGGTATCAAACTGGGGCTGCACCGCGATTTGCGCGGCAATGGCCTTACGCACCGGCGACAAACGCCTGATCCATACCCCCGCGATGGAAGCCCGGCTGCTTGAGGTGATGACCGCCAATGGGCTGATTAATTCTGCCGACGGCATCATCGATCCGCATGTCGATGGCATCAAAGACACCACCCATATCGCGCTGGCGGAAATGGCCCTTGCCATCACCCGCAAAGCGCTTTCCTGACAGAAGGCAACCACCATGTTTTCAGAAATGCTTCTTGGGGAGGTTCGTGACCGTTTTGCCCATGTCGACAGCTGCCCCAAAACCGGTCCGCGTATTTTCTTTGAAAATGCCGGTGGCGCGCTGACGCTCAAATCTGCCGTAGAGACCTCAACCTATTACGCGGCGATTCCAGACAATCAGGGACGCGACAATGAAATGGCGCATGACCTGGTTGATACAATCAACCGAGCAAAGGCCAACATGCGCATGTTCTTTAATGCACCTGTGGGGGACATCTTTGTTGGTGAAAGTGGAACGGAGCTTTTGTTTCGCTTGATCATGAACGCCGTTCTGGGTGCTGAGGATGGCGGCGTGGTTTTGGGCTCCACGCTAGAGCATCCTGCAACGCGCAGCGCCTGCACCCGATGGGCGAAAGTCGCGGGGAAACCCTATATTCAGGTGGCCCATAACAATGTCACGGGGGCGGTTACGGCTGAAGATTACAAACCGTATCTCACGCCAGATATCCGCGTAGCCACCATCCTGCATACCTCACCGGTAACCGGAATGGGCGTAGATGTCGCGAGTGTAGCCGCAGCGATCCGCGCGGTTGCGCCCAAAGCGCTGATTATTGTGGATGGCATTCAGCACGCAAGCCACGGGCTGATTGACATCGCAGGGTACGACATCGATGGCTACGTTATTTCGCCCTATAAAGTGTTTTCGCGGCACGGTTACGGCGTGGCCTGGACCTCGCCCACACTAAACGCCATCGAGCACAACGCATTGATAGGTGGACCCGAGGGGAACTGGGAAATGGGCACCCGTGACACGGGGGCCTACGCCACGATGTCTGACGTGGTTGAGTATTTCGATTGGCTGGGTGGGCAGTTCAGCGACAGTGCCGACCCTCGAACGCGGATCGAAGCCGCAGGTGCTGCGATTCATACCCATGAACAAGGCCTGACCAACGCAATGCTTCACGGCACCGGCAATCTGACTGGTTTGGTCGATATGGAGGGGGTGTTGATCATCGGTGGCGTCGATAATCCGGCGCGCGAAGGGCTCGTTTCCATTGCGGTGGATGGGTTAAACTCGCCCGATCTGGTCACTGCATTGCGCAGCCGGGGCATTCGCACCCACACGCGCAAAGCCGACCACTACTCTGGCAACATCCTTGACCCTCTAGGTCTGACCGACGCTGTGCGCGTTTCCATGTGTCACTACAACAGCCTTGATGACGTCAAAGCGTTTCTTGCAGCCATGCACGAGATCTTGGAGGGCTAATTTAGCATGCCCTCAGAAGTCCACGCATCCGCCGATTGATCCTAGTTTGCGGCGTGAGCTCGAAGCTGAGCTCTCTTGCGCTGGTAAGCAAGGGCAGCCAAGCCGCTTGTCCCATTCTCGACCCTTGCAATTCCGACGCTTCAAACAACCCCCAATGAATGCCGCCATTCGGGTCTGGCAGTCCCCCAGGTTGAGTATCTGACATTATCGAAATCGCCCGGTATAAGATGTCGCAGTAAAGAAATGAGTTGGGGGAAAGTACTATGATTATCATGCATCACCTTCGGAAGAGTCGCGCCATTTTTATGACGGCCTTTCTTGAAGAACTCGGTGTTGACTATGAGCTTCGGCTCTATGATCGGAACGAGGTACGTCGAGCCCCGCCGGAACTGCGTGAAGTCCACCCCTTGGGCAAATCTCCGGTCATCGAAGACCAAGGCATGACCATCGCGGAATCAGGCGCGATCACAACCTATCTGATCGACACCTACGACACCGAGCATAAGTTTGCGCCGGCGCGGGACGGTGGCGCGGAGTATTTCCACTACCTGCAGTGGCTGCACTATGCAGAGGGGTCCATGGGTAGTCCGATGTTGCTTAACCTGCTCACCCGGCGTGAAGACCCAAAACCACCGATCGTCACAGGCTTTACTAAGGGCGAAACAGCCTTGCACCTGGGCTACATGGAAGCAGCGCTGGAGGGTCAGGATTACATTTTGGGCAATGATTTTTCAGGCGCCGACGTTTCTTGCGGCTACATGGCCAACGGCGCAAAGCAGCTGAAATTGCTGGAGAACTACCCGAACGTTGATGCCTACGCATCACGCCTCACGGGCCGGCCTGCTTTCCAGAGAGCCTTCGGCAAAACAGGGGGCTAGGTCAGAGGGGCAAAGTCGTTCAAAAGCGTGGGTTTCTCTAACGAATGGGCAATGTTTACCGTCGCGTACAACCACCCGTCTCGCGAAAACTCGGCGCCATCCGCCGCGTTTTAGGGCTTAGGCCCGTTGCGTGCGTCACGGTGCGCTGACCCGTCGGTTGGTCAGATGATTTTCCCTGGAGTTGGGCGGGTCTCCTCGGTGGGGTGACCCGCCACGCCTGATCCTAGTTGATCTTTGGTAGGATGCTCAAAACATCCCCCAGCCTCTGATTCATGAAGGCGTCGAACTCGGCATAGAACGTATCCGGGTCGCGATCGAAGGTTGCGACGAAGGCCGCTTCCCAGCCCTTGTCCTCTAACTGCGGCAGGAATTCGTTCAGCAGCACATCCTGACTGGTTTGGGACGCCAAAAGCGCCATAGCCCACGCCCCGCCTTCGTAAAAGAAGCTGCGGCAGGGATTATCATAGCTGATGGAAACCATTTCCTTGATACAGCCGAACTCGCGGTCCCATTCCTTGGCGCGACGGAACTTACCGCCCATGATCTTGCGGAACTGCTTATGGGTCGCAGCGAACTCTCCGTTGTCCCACACCCGCAGCATACCGCGTGCCTGGGCCGTCGCATGGCCATAGACGGCCATGTACTCCGCCCCTCCTTCAACGAACCAGACCGGGCCCATGCCTTTGTATCGGGCCTGATGCTCAAGCGTGCGCAGATGCGCGTGCTGGACGGCGTGGAAGTATTCGTGGAAGACGCCTTTCTGGTCTTCATCGCCCGGAATGCCAAACTTTCCTGACATGCCCCACGGCAAGGACGACGCAAAGCGGTGGATGCCCCACTGGAACCCACCATTATGCCCAGCTGAACCGCTGGGGCGTCCTTCTTTCAGCGCATCTGCACCCAACTGCTGGTAATCCAGCAGGCTGTGCTGGCCTTTGGTCTCGCGATTCATGCACTGGCGGAAAGACCACTGCTTAGCGTCATCCCGGCGTTGGCAGAATTCTTCGACCAACGCTTCGCCCGCTTCGGGATCAACACCCATGACCCAGTATTCCACCGGTCCATAGTTGCCCCACAGCTCGATGGCCGCTTGCATGGCTTCCGGCACACCGTCGCGCACACTGTCCGACACGTCCTCAGCAAAGAAGAAAGCGGGTTGAACGTCCGTTGGTTTGGACCAGGACGCTGGCAGGCGGTTGCCGTCATCCTGTGCCACGGGGTCTTGGCCGAACACCTCACGATCGCTCATACTGGCCGATACAAGGTACCAGTTCTGAAGCTGATTCCCGTCGTTCTCTGCTGGCATACCGACAGCCCCCGTGCCGGGGTCAAATAGCAGGGAGTTCTTGTCCTGCGAAGCCTTGTTGAGCAACTGGGTTCCGCCGTCGGATCGCTCAGAGAGCCTCCACGACTGGCCTGAATACGGTCCCGTATTGCCCATGAAAACCTCGAAGCCGGTCCCTTTTACAGACAGGGAGTATTTCCCGCCTAAAGCCACGTTGGTGATTCGATATCGACTTGCGCCCAGATGCGTAAACAGCCATTTCACGTGATCTCCATCACTCTGCTCGCTGGCACCGACAGCCTTGCTGTCCGGATCGACACTTAATCGAAAATTGCCTTCGTCCAGCGCCATGACGATGTTGTATTCAACCGCTTGATTGGGCTGTGCGTTCGCACCGGTGGCACCCAGCATCAACAGGGTTGCTAAGGTCAAAAACCAAACCCGCAGGCTGCTGCTAAGACCACCCTTTATCCTATTCATGAAACTATTCTCCCGAGAAATGTAAGCATGGAAGGAGTTTGCTGGCGGTTTTTTTCAATGACAAGTCATTAGACGTCTAGTGACTTCGAGAGACCAAGACCAAGCCTTACAGACCGGCTTGAGGCGCTTGTTTTTTTGAGCCCTTATGAGGGTCGAATGGTTGGTTTTTACCGCCTGAGCCGTTTCGATACGATTAACGGTGACCGGGCGCGGATACACCCCGCAACCTGCAAGACGAGCCACGCTCAATATCCGGGCCTGGCTCATCGAGTGAGCCCAACCAAGATGTTAGGACCAGCTTCAGTTTCGAGCTGCTTCTTACCACAGGTGTTCTATCGTTTTGGCGGCTGGGAGAAATCTAGCCCTCTGCGTCCAACACGTTTGAGATTTCCACCAAATTTCCGTCTGGATCGCGAATGTAAATTGACCGCAAAGGTCCGGTCGCGCCTGTCCGCGCAGTCGGTCCAAGTTCGACCTCAATCCCAAACTCCGCCACCCGCTTGCACCATGCATCAACGGGATTATCACTGAGAAGGCAGATATCAAGCGAACCAGCCACGGGCGTTCTGGCGTGCGGTTGATAAGGTTGATTTACGTCGTGAAGGTTGATCTTGTTCGTTCCAAAGCTCAAGGCCAGTCTCGTCTCGCCGCCGTCTGCTGGGACAAATTCTTGCAGCTGCATGCCCAGCACCTCGCAATAAAACCAGACCGTCCTTTCGAGATCCTTGGCTGAAAGCACAATATGATCGATGGCTGTAATCATTAAGCTTCTCCCTTTTGGGCGCAGCCTACTCCAACATTCAAAAACCGCTACAGCCGTGACCACGTATTCTCAAGAACTGACTTACAAAAAGGTGTGAACGCCTCCGCGCCGACAGCGCACAGCGATGTCAGTAGCCCTTGGTCTGTCTGCAGGCGCATTTGGCAGGGGCGGAATTGGCCCAGGCAGCCGATGGAACCCCAAAGGGCACTTATTTGAGCCCTGGGTCAAACGGCAGGAGACTGTTCTCATCCATCCGGTTACGGCAGGGATCTCGGGCCGCAGAGTGACCTTCCTCTGACAACGTTCGCAACGGAGGAGAAGAGGGCAAAGCCTGCTCAAAGATATAACCAGCCTCGACTGAAGCCAAAAAGTGCTCTTCTCAGGAATGTATCTATTCCATCCACAACAAAAACGATTGCCGTAACGCGTTTGAATTATTTTAAAACCATTTATGTGGTCAGTGTTGAGCAGAGGATAACTGAGACATATGTTACTATTTACTAAGCGCTCCTTGGGCGTGATTGTCGCGATGTTGACCATCGGTACGATCGGAACAGCGCACGCTGATGCGCGTTTTTCTTATGGGGTGGCGAGTGGCGACCCAGGTGCATCCAGCGTCGTTTTGTGGACGCGGGCGGAGCCTGTTAATCCAAACGCAGATAACCCTGTTTCTCTGCAATGGCAGATGGCGGATGGCGCTGATTTCGATACCCTTGTTGCATCGGGTACCGGAAGCGCAAACATCGAAGATGATTATACATTCAAGGTCATCGCTGAAGGGTTGGCTCCTGATAAGACCTACTACTACCGTTTTATCGCTGGAGAAGCCGTATCACCCGTGGGCCAGACGCGTGTACTGCCCGAAGGCCAGATCGATGCTTTGACTCTGGCGATATTCTCATGTGTGAACTACCCCGCCGGGCTGTTTAATGCTTACGAGGCGGCCGTGCGGGAGGGCTTTGATTATTCCGTGCATCTTGGCGATTACATCTATGAATACGGTGCCGGTGGCTATGCCACTGAAAACGCTGAAGCCTTAGGGCGGACGTTATCGCCACAGACTGAGTTGGTGACTGAGGCAGACTACGTAGAACGCTATGCGCTCTACACTGCCGATCCGGACCTTCAAGCCCTACGGGCGGCGGCTCCAATGATCATGATGTGGGATGACCATGAAACGGCAAACGACAGCTGGGCAGAAGGCGCTGACAACCACAATGCCAGCGACAGCGAAGCGCCAGAATTTGGTGTCCCCTGGGAAGAGCGTCGAGATAATGCACTTCGCGTCTATTTTCGTTGGAACCCGCTCAGAGAACCACTGTCCGGCAACTTACTAGACTATGACCGAAGCTTCGAGTTTGGTGATCTTGCAGACTTGCATATGCTCGAAACACGGCTGCAGGGTCGCGACGTCACGCGTGCGGATATCTTAACCGCGCTGAGAGATCGCATCAGCCTTTATCTTGGTGGTGGTGACGCGGGACTGCTGCAGCTCATTGCTGACGGTTCAATTGCTGGGTCCAACAAGGAAGCGATGCAAGCACTTCTGACCGCAGGTCGCACTGCCGCGTTCACGGAAGATGAATCTGGCTTGGCCGGTTTTCAGGATGCTGCCACGAACATTGCCTTATTGAGTCTTGTAACGGAGGCGATGGATCCTCAGCGAACGATGCTCGGTGAAAACCAGCGCACCGACCTATTGGGCAAGATCAAGGACAGTGAGGCCGCTTGGCAAATCATTGGGTCTCAAACCTTGATGAGTCGAATGGCCATGCCTGCGCAGGTACTGAGCGGTTTTGAGGAGCTCGCCCCCTTGTTCATCAAGTCAGTTTTGGGCGCTGCGACCGCAGAAGAGCAGGCAACGCTAGATGCCTTCGATGGGCAATTCGAGGTGCCTTACAACTTTGATGCATGGGACGGGTATCAGGTCGAGCGTGAAATGATTTTGAGCGCGCTGGTCGAAGCCGGCACCGCAAACGTAGTGATCTCGGGCGATACCCATAACGCCTGGTCGAGTGATATCCGCACCGCGTCGGGCGAATTAGCAGCCGTTGAATTTGGCGGCCCCGGTGTAACGTCGCCTGGCTTAGAGCGGCTGTTTCAGGCAGTGCCTCACCCTGTAACTGGTGAGCCGGTTCCCTACGCGGAAGAAGCATTCTTGCGCTACGTAGACGATTTGAATTTCGCCAACATTAAGGACCGGGGCTACATGTCGCTTCGTGTTTCTAAGGCCGAGGTTGAGACTGAATTTCATTTCGTCTCAACAACGGCCAGTAAGGATTACACAGTCGAAACGGTCGTCCATACCGCCCGCCGTTCGTCGTTTTAGCCTACCTCGTTAGTCGCAGGGGCGGACTGGTATTAACAGCCTGCATCAAAGGATGATCAGGTCCGCCCCGTTTGCGTCGTCTAGAGGAAGCGCAAAATGGATTTCTGCATTATTTTCGAAGAAAACGACCCTGTCTCCACCCAATTGGCCTTCCCATGTTAGCCAGCCGCAGAAGTTAAAACCCTCTGCATCGCTCGGCGCCGTCGGGGCCGTGTCATCGTCAAGGCCTATGTCTGAGGTAACGGGAAAACCAGTTGCGGGATCAATTTCACCGGTAAAAATAACCCCTGTGCCATCATCCATGATTGTAACAGTACCGGTAGGATTGACCTGAAGCTGGAAGACCTCACCGCTATCGATTTCTTCCTCCTGTTCTTCTGTTATCGTTGTCCGAACCGGCAAAATCCCATCGTCGTTCAATTGCGTGCCTGTGGTGAAAGGAACCCAGGTATCCGTCGAATAATCGTAAACTCGGATATCAAAATTCTGGATCACCGTATTCCCAGCATCAACGATCGTTAGACTGTTGAGTACCAGATTGTTCTCACCAGAAATGATGTTCACCGCATAGTCGGAGGCTTCATTCACGATCACATCGTTGATCGACACGAGATCAGTGTCCGTGTCGAGGTCCGTGGGATCTTCAGTCGGCGCTGGTGGATTGGTCGTTTCGACGGTGCCGGGAAACTTCGTGCCGCCCCCATTATCATTGATCGTAGCGACCCCGGTAACGACCGGTCCTCCCGCGGATGTCACGATGAGTTGGAACTTCTCTCCATCATCGACGAATGTGTCCTGTTCTTCGTCAATCGCCACACGAAGCAACAAAGTTTCGTTCGAGCCGATCGTTATGGGCGTCGCGCTCGAAAACACCTCCCAAGATGATCCGTCCCAGTATTCAACCTGATTATCGGACAGGTTGAGCGTTTTGTTGTTACCGCTGCTGTCACCATCCTCGAGGCTAAGATCGTTGATCGTCGTTCCGTCGGGGCCTGTCACGGTGAAAACAGCGTAAGGCGACGCTTCATTCACGGTAATGTCAGTGATGGAAAGCACCGTCGGATCAACATCCACATCGAGATTGTCTGTTGACGTGATTGGATCGCCGCTGCCGTCGAAGGTGCCAAGAAAACGCACGCCGGTGCCGTCGTCTTTGATCGTCGCTGTACCCTCAGCGCTCACGGCGCTATTCGCG
>PAHJ01000119.1 GCA_002705565.1 Geminicoccus sp.
ATGCCAGCGCGGTTGCCTTCGCTGTAGCCCAAGGGCGTGCGGATTTTGATGTCTTTGGCGTAGTGCCAATCGATCGCCGAGATCTCCCGACTTTCCCAAATCTGATAGGTACATTTCAGAATATAGTCGGTCAGATCCTGATATTTCTCGTCAAACCCGTGCATGAAAGGCACCCTCCATCGTGGCCAGATCGTCTGGCTTTCCGAGCCAGCGTTCAAATTCCTATTCTTTGACCTGCTATTCACTTTGGATATGCAGCGCGGTCGGTGATAGGTTTTCGTGTCGCAAGACTGTTTGCGTTCTGGACAAGCACACAAGGCTTTGGCAAGGACATTTTGCATACGCATGCAGACACTGCCCAACAAACGCGACCACAGCGAGGTTCCTTAATGAGAGCCGCAAGGGAGAATGACGTGGATTTCCAGCCTGCGAAGACGCTCGTTTTAGACTTTTACGACGCGCTCGATAACGCTTCAGCCACGCAGACCACTGCGGTCATTGAACGCTTCTTGTCGCCCGATATTCTGTTTCGCGCCTTTCACCCGTTTGGTGAGTTGCGCGGTGATCCGGCGCAGGTCGCAGAAACGGTCTGGATGCCGTTGAAAACCAGCCTGACTCGGATGCAGCGGCGAATGGATATCTTCTTTGCTGGGCAAAACAGCTTGACCGACCAGAGCGACGGCTCGGTCTGGGTGGCATCAATGGGGCATTTGATGGGCTTGTTTGATGCCCCGCTTCTGGGCATTCGGCCCACGGGCAAAATCGGCATGCTGCGTTACGCCGAGTTCCTGCGGGTTCAAGATGAGAAGATCGTGGAAGTCGCCTTTTACTTCGACCTGCCGCACTTGATGGCGCAGGCCGGGCAAAACCCATTCCCGCCGCAAACCGGCGCGCAAATGATACAACCCGGCCCCATGACGCACGATGGCTTGCTGTTCGCGGACGCCGAACCAAGCGAGGGCGTGGGGACGCTTGCAGCGATCAATGCGATGATTAGCGATCTGGGGCAGTGGGACAACCCGTTGCCGTTGGAGGAAGAGCTGGCACGGACGTGGCAAGACGACATGCTGTGGTGGGGGCCAACGGGGATTGGGGCGACCTATACGATCGAGCGCTATGCCAATCAACATTCCGGCCCATTCCGCGCTGCGTTCGCCAACCGCTCTGGCACGGGCCATGTTTGCCGGATGGCTGAAGGCGCATACGGCGGCTTTTTCGGCTGGCCGAACTTTCGCGCAACGCACACGGGCGGTTTCATGGGTTTGCCGGGCAGTGAAAAGACCCTTGAATTTCGGGTTATAGATTTGTATCGGCGGGGCGCAGATAAGCTCGCCGAAAACTGGATCTTCATCGATATGCTGCACTTTATGCAGCAACAGGGCGTGGACGTGCTATTGCGCAATCAAACGACGTCGCTCTGACCGAAGACAGCTCGTTTTCTCAGCATAAATTTGACCCAGAAGATGTTTTCTCGTTGGACTGGAGTTGGATCAGATGAAGACGCTCACTGCGGAACAATATGACGCTTTTTGGCGGGATGGGGTGCTGGTGGTCGAAGACGCCGTGACCCCGCAGCAACTGGCCGCCTTGCGCGCGACATTTGACCAATGGGTTGAGGACAGCCGCCAGCATGACGAGGACTATGGCGAGACGCTGGACGGTCGAAAGCGCTTTGATCTGCAGCCCGGTCACAGCGCTGCAACACCCGGCCTGCGCCGCGTGCAATCACCCGAGGAAGTGTCGGACGTTTTTGCCTCTGTGATGCGGTCAGCGCGGACAGTTGATGTGGTGGGTGATTTGATCGGCCCGAACTTGCGTTTTCACCACGGCAAAGTGAATTCTAAGCTGCCTGGAACCGCAACCAAGGTGCTGTTTCATCAGGACTTCAACTTTCAACCCATGACCAATGACGACATCATCACGTGCTTGCTCTTCATCGATGAAGTCACGCTGGAGAATGGCCCGCTTGAGGTTGTTCCCGGCTCCCACCGCGGGTCGCTCTTCACCCACTGGCACGACGGTCAGTTTACCGGTGCGGTTGCGGATGAGGTGATGGAAGCGCATCAGGATCAGGTCCTGCCGTGTGTGGGGAAGGCAGGGTCTGTTTGTTTGATGCACTCAAGCCTGCTGCACGGCTCTGCGCCCAACCTTTCGAGCAGCCCTCGCACGCTTTACATCACTACATATTACGCCGAAGACGCCCGCGAGCTCAGCCCTAATGCACTACCCAGCACGCTGACGCACGAGTTGGTCAGCGGTGTTGAAACCGGGAAGATCCGGTGTTCGAGCTATGAAATGGAGCTGCCTGCAGTTCCAAAAGGCACTTCGTTTTTTGCCCAGCAAGAAGGTAGCGCAAGTGAGACGGCCTAGCCCGAGCCTTTAGAAGTGTTTGCAGAGCGCTGGGAACGGCGGCGGCGGATCAGCCACAGCACCAGAACCAGCGCGCCGCCCAACACCAGAACCAGACCGTAGTCGATGATCGGAATGCGGAAGACCTCGTTGACATTGCTCCATCCGCGATCCGCATAGACCAGCCAGACACCGCCTGCAAACGCGGCGTAAACGATCCAGTGCACCCACTTAGGCAGGCCAAGCCCGTGCATCTGCGTTACCACAAACAGCGCGGCAAAGCCGAAGAAGAACATCGGCCAGAACTCTTGCCCCGCCACCAGCGCGACTGTGACTCCGTGCACCAGAACCGACACTTCGAGCACGGCTGTCCACCACTTGTTCGTGTGCACGCGGGTAAAGACAAAGGCGCCTTGGAGCAGCAGCAGAAAGGTGTACAGGAAGCCCAGCAAATGGCCCGGTGTGGTCTCCATCGGGTGGAACCAGTATGTGTAGACCACCGCCCAGGCGAAGTAGTAGCCGTGATAGCGGATCAGCCACTGGCGCGCAGGAGCAAGCCACTTGCCGCCGCGCCCAAAAGCGATGCCGCGCCGGGGTGCTTCCATGATCAGCACGATCACCAGCAGGAAAATCACCGATATCTGGGATGAAAACACCGACGTGTCCTGAGCCAGACCATCGTACCAAACGGCCGTCTGTAGGTAATGTAGCGCGACGAAAAAGCCGGTTCCGGCCAGTCCGATCCAGTTGACTGGATGCAGCACGCGCCGGTCGCGCAGCCGTTCTCGGTTGGTCACCGCCCACCGGATCAGACCCCAGAAAAACAGCTGATGCGCCAGATAGAAACCCCATGCCGTCACGCGGGTCCAGAACGTCGGCTCGGGCAGCTTCCAATAGTACCAGGCCGCGCCCTGGTCCGGCAGCAGCTCGATCTGCCGCAAAACCGGGTTGAGCAAAAGAATGGCAAGCGTGGCCAGAATGGACAGGCCAACCGCGACCCAAAAGGCAATCCAAAGGGGTGGCAATCTGTTCATCTGGCGGGTCCTCTCGATACTGACAGCGTGGATTGAACCCTGAGTTAGATCGTCGCAGGGGCAGGGGTAGAGCCGCGCCGGAAAAAGTGAAGAGGGAGCAGATATGGGATCGGAGGTATGGCGGGATGTATCAAACTAAGCGGCCGCGCGCGGCAACCGGCAGAACCCCTTCAATCTCACCACCACGCACCATCACCAGTTCATCGACCATATTGACCACGACACAGACATGGTTGGGGAGGACACGAACGACGTCGCCCACCGCTGGCATCCCCGTTTGAGTGCACGCATCAAGGTCGAGAAAGCCATGTTCCTCGGCAAACTTGTGGATACGGGCCTGCGGGTATTCAAGGATGTGACCAAAGCCGTCTAGACCGCCGGTGTCGCTGGTCAGGGTTTTGGAACCAGCGTCGAGGATCCCGCGCCTCGCACCGCCTCGACTGACGACGGTGGTGTAGACGTGCAACGCGCAGTCGTCCAAGGATGCCATCCCTGCCGCTATCATCATGCGGTCGTTGAAAATGCAGGTTCCGGCACGGTGCTCTGTCGCACCCCGCAACTGGCCGAGGTTGGCGAAGTTGGGCGTGCCGCCGGTGGAAACGATGTTGGGCTGCAACCCGAGCTCAGCCAACCCCTGATGGAGGCGGTCAAAGAATACCTGCGTGGCGGGCCAGCCGCTCAAGGGTGGATAGAACAGCAGGCCTTCAAAATTAAGCCAGGGGTCCGCCTTGATCTGTGCGGCGAGCGTTAGAGCTTCTGCAGGACTGGCCACGCCCGCACGCTCCTGCCCCGTATCGCATTCGATCAGCACGTCGAGCGGGCGATCCGCAGCTTGAGCAGCGGTGGCGTATTCGCGCAAGGTCACCGGGTTATCCGCGCAAGCCTTAAGCGGCAGTTGACGCTGCAAGGCGCTGAGCCGCCCCGAACGTGCTGCGCCAATCAGATTGGTGGCGAGCAAAATATCGGTAATTCCCGCTGCGGCCATGACCTCGGCCTCACCCAGCTTCTGACATGTGATGCCGCGAGCCCCCGCGTTGAGCTGCATTTGGGCTAGCAGTGGGGATTTGTGGGTTTTGATGTGGGGACGATTGGCTACTCCCGCAGCATCACAGCGCGCTTGTGCTGCGGTGATGTTCGCCTCGACACGGTCCATGTCGATGACCATGCATGGCGTGCCAAATTGGGCAGCGATTTTAGCTTTCAGGGTCGGTTCGTCGGGTGATGACATGGTCAGATCTGGCGTCCTGCTGGGATGATGGCGGGTGCGCTGTTCAGGGCATCGCGGGCGAAGCCAGCGGCAGTCTGGTAACGTTTCATGAAGGCAGAGCGCTCTTCGGCAGGCAAGACGTCATCGATGTCATCAAACACGCCTCCGCAGCGCTCCTCCACCAACCCCAAGAGCCCGAACGGGCCGTCTCCGCGATTGCGCAGCACGACATCGTTTACCGGAGCGTTAAAGGCCGCGTCAAAGGCTGCTAGTGCGTCTGCGCCAATTCCGCGTTCGAGAAATGCTGCCCCTAGATTGCGCGCGTCAACGATCGCCTGACTCGCACCGTTGGAGCCGGTGGGATACATGGGGTGGGCAGCGTCACCGAGCAGCAGCACAGGACCGCTGGACCACGTCTCGACTGGGTCGCGGTCAATCATGGGGTTTTCGTATGCGATTTCGCTCTGAGATAAGAGGCCCGGCACGTCGAGCCAGTCGTAGGACATGTCTGTAAAGTAGTGCAGGAAGTCTGAGATCGGCGTCTGGCTGAACCAGCCGGTTTTCTGCCAGTCTTCTTCGGACACGTTGCGGATTTCAGCGATCCAGTTGATCAGGGACAGCCCATTTTCGTCTGGCGAACTGATGGGATAGATCACCAGTCGACGGGTTTCCGTACCAAGACCCAAGAACGTTGAACCGGTCCTCGCAGCCACCGCTCGCGTCACCCCGCGCCACATGATCGTGCCGCCCCAGTGGATGGGAGGTTGGTTGGGGTGCATCTGGGCGCGAATGGCCGAGTGGATACCGTCTGCACCGATCAGAACCTGACCGTGATAGGCGCGATCTTGGCCGTTGGGTCGCTGACTGAAGTATGCGGTTACGGTGCCGTCGTCGGCGTGGGTGCTGTAACCGGTCCCCTGATGCCCCGTTTTCACAGCTTCCGGCCCCAGCCGTTCGAGTACTTTACGATACAGCAGCATCTGTAGCTCGCCCCGGTGCACAGCGTATTGCGGCCAGTTGTACCCGGCCAGCAGGCCGCGCGGCTCGCTATAGATATCGTTACCATTCAGCCCCACCAGCGCCCATTCGCGCGACTGGATACCGATGGCGTCAAGCTCAGCCTCGCTGATGTCCAGCGCCAGCAACTCGCGCACTGCGTTGGGCTGAATGTTGATCCCCACACCCAGCGGCCGCGGCTCCTCCGCCGCCTCAAAGACCTGAGCCTTGATGCCCAGTTGGTGCAGCGTCAGGGCTGTCGTCAGTCCGGCGATACCGCCGCCAACGATCAGCACGGGAAGGGCGCTGTCAGACATGAAAGGGGTGGCTCCTGATAGGTGGGTATTGGGTATTCATCGGTGTCAGAGTGACACCATCTCCAAACCCAGGGCAAGGCTGATTTTGCGGCCAGATTTGCAGGGCCTGGACAGGGGGGCTTAGGGGTAAGAAGATTGAGGGCCACAACTTTGGAAATCGCTGTTAGGGTGCGTGCAGAATAAGCAGAAAGGCCGCCTGTGACCCTGCAGACCGTTCAAGCCAATGATAGCAGCACTCTCCTCGCCAGCCCGCTCGCCTTACCGTGCGGCGGTGTTCTGCCCAATCGTATGATCAAAGCGGCCATGACTGAGGGCCTCGCCACCCCTGACGGTCGCCCAACACCTGAGTTGGAGAGGCTTTACGCGCTGTGGTCCGATGGTGGCGCAGGGACGTTGATTACCGGAAATGTGATGGTTGACGCCGATCATCTTGAGCGGCCCGGCAACGTTGTCATCGACCGGGAACCCGACCCAGACATGGCGGCGCGGTTGCGGGCTTGGGCCCGGGCGGGGACGCGGAAGGGCAACCACCTGTGGGCCCAAATCAGCCATGGTGGGCGGCAGACGCAGTCTGTTGTCAACCGCCGACCCAAGTCGTCTTCGGACGTAAAGCTACGGGTGCCAGGTGGTTTCTTTTCGCGCCCCTCGCCACTGAGTGTTGAGGAAATCCTGGACCTGGTTGGTCGCTGGGCAACGGCAGCAAAGGCGGTGAAAGATGCAGGTTTTACCGGCGTGCAAATCCACGGCGCACACGGCTATCTGATCAACCAGTTCCTCTCTCCCCTAATCAACCAGCGCACCGATCAGTACGGTGGCAGTCTGGAGAACCGCGCGCGATTTCTGATGGAAATCGTTGCGGCCGTCCGGGCTGCTGTTGGCCCGGAGTTCCCGGTGTCGGTCAAACTGAACAGCGCGGATTTCCAACGCGGAGGGTTTGAGTTCTCCGACAGTCTGTTGGTGGTGAAATGGCTGGAAGCGGCATCGGTGGATCTTATCGAAATTTCAGGTGGAACCTATGAGCAGCCTCGGTTTCTGACCCTTGAAGGCATTGAGCCGTTGAGCGATCAAAACGTCGCCCCATCGACGGCAGCGCGAGAAGCCTACTTCGTCGACTTTGGGCACGCTATGCAGGCGCATTTAAACATTCCTCTGATGGTCACTGGAGGCTTTCGGCGGCGGGATGCGATGGAGCAGGCTTTGGAGATCGGCGCGACCGATGCGATTGGGCTGGGGCGGCCACTGTGCGTTATGGCCGATGCGCCCAAGGCGCTGCTGGAGGGTCTGCGGGAGTTGCCGCGCTATGAAACCCGGCTCGGCCTAATCCCGCGCTGGCTGCGTGCGTTGCGGCGTTCTAATCTCGTGAAAACTATCGATGGTTTTTCTGGCACCTATTGGTTCTATCAGCAGATTTGGCTGCTCGGGACCAAGGGTAAGGCCAATGAGCGGTTTTCCGTGTTTTTTGCGTTCCTGACTGTCGAATTGCGCTCTCGCATGATCCTGCGCCGTCGCCACGCCAACGCGCTGTCCGGTAAATAAAAAGAGCCAGTGTAAAATGACTACTAGACAGGACTGTCTAATGCTGTGGTAAGTATTGGGCAGACGTGTCTAATAGGGAGCCAGAAGCGCTATGAACTCGCATTACCGTGTGGTTGTCATCGGAGGGGGTGTTGTTGGCACCTCAGTTTTGTACCACCTGGCCAAGTTTGGTTGGAAGGACGTGTGCTTGATCGAGCGTTCGGTGTTGACGGCCGGGTCGAGTTGGCACGCTGCCGGCGGTTTCCACGCGCTCAACGCGGACCCAAACATCGCTCAGCTGCAGGCCTACACGATTGATCTGCTCTCAGAGATCGAGAAAGAGTCCGGTCAGTCGGTGGGGATGCATATGACCGGCGGATTGACGCTCGCAGGGACCCCGGACCGCTGGGAATGGCTGCAGGCAGCCTACCGGACGTTCCAGTCTATCGGCATCGAAGACTGTCGCCTCGTCACGCCTAAGGAAGCGGGTGAGCTTTGTCCGATTATGTCCACTGAGGGCATTTTGGGCGGCATGTGGGCGGACCGCGAGGGCTATGTTGACACCACAGGCACGGTGCATGCCTACGCCGGTGCTGCGAAGAAACACGGCGCGCAGGTGATCGAGAACAACCGGGTGATCGACCTGATTCAGGTGGCCGATGGCTGGCAGATTGTCACGGAAAAGGGCACAATTCATGCTGAGCATGTTGTGAATGCTGCGGGGCTTTGGGCTAAGCAGGTCGGCCGCATGGCGGGGATAGAGCTGCCTGTCTCGCCGCTTAACCACCACTACCTGATTTCCGACACCATTCCTGAACTCGAACAGATCGACTTCGAAGTGCCCATGACGGTAGACCTTGAGGGCTTTACCTACATGCGGCAGGACCAGAAGGGGATTTTGCTGGGTATTTACGAGATCGATCACGAACACTGGATGGTCGATGGTGCGCCGTGGGAATACGGGTTTGAGCTGCAACAGGAAGACCCTGACAGGATTGAGCGGGAGCTGATTCTAGGTTTCGAGCGCTATCCGGCCTTGCAGGAAGTTGGCGTGAAAACGTGGGTCAACGGGGCCTTTACCTTCGCGCCAGATGGTAACCCATTGGTCGGACCGGTACGCGGCAAGCCGGGCTACTGGTGCGCTTGCGGTGTGATGGCGGGCTTCCTTCAAGGCGGCGGCGTGGGCAAGTCGCTGGCTGAATGGATGATCCACGGCGAGCCGGAGGCGGATGTTTATGGGATGGACGTTGCGCGCTTTGGCCCCTTTGCTGAAAACAAGCAGTACATCAAGGAGACAACGGGACAGTTCTACACCCGCCGCTTCGTCATGACTTACCCGAACGAACAGTTGCCCGCAGGTCGTCCCTTGCGCAAGGCCCCGGCCTATGACGCTATGACCGCCGCAGGCTGCCGCTGGGGCGTGAGCTGGGGCTTGGAAACCCCGCTGTATTTCGCCCCCAGCAAGGATTTCGTCGAAACCCCCACCCTCAAGCGCTCCAACGCCTTTGATATCGTGGCGGAGGAATGCCGGAGCGTGCGGGAAGCGGTCGGGCTGCTGGACATCTCGGGCTTCTCTCGCTTCGAAGTGTCGGGCGAGGGCGCAGAAGCGTGGCTGGATGGCATCATGGCCTCCAAACTCCCCGCTCCAGGCCGGGCCCGTCTGGCGCCCATGCTCGCGCCTGATGGCCGGATGAAGGGTGATTTGACCGTGTTCAACTGGGGCGATGGCACCTGGTGGATCATGGGGTCGTACTACTTGCGCGAATGGCACATGCGCTGGTTCCACGATTACGGCGGAACCGCGCCTGGACTGAGTGTGCGCGATATTTCTGATGCCACCGTCGGGTTTAGTTTGTCGGGGCCAAACAGTCTGAAGGTTCTCGAACAGCTGACCGACGGCGATATTGCCGGGCTGGGGTTCATGGGCTGCGGTGTGTTCGATATCGGTTTGCTGCGGGTCAAGGTCGGGCGGCTGTCGGTGACCGGTGAACTGGGCTACGAGATCCATTGTTCCGCGGCCGAGCACATCACCCTGCGCGAAACCCTGCTGTCCGTAGGGGCTGAATGGGGGATGCGAGAAGTCGGCTTTAATGCGTTGCTATCGCTACGGTTGGAAAAGAGCTTCGGCATCTGGAGTGCTGAATTCACTCAGGGCTACACTGCGGGGCAAACCGGCATGGATCGATGGATCGACTGGGACAAAGGCGATTTCGTGGGCCGTGATGCCGCGATAAAAGAACGCGACGGCAACGGCCCTGCACAAGTCGTGGTGACGCTCAAAGTGGACGCCGCCGACGCCGATGCCAGCGGCTACGAACCGGTTTGGAGCGGTGGCGAACGGGTTGGGTTTGTCACGTCAGGGGGTTACGGGCACACGCTGGGCCAATCTTTCGCCATGGCCATGGTTAATCGCGAAGTTGCCGCCGAGGGCTCGACGCTGAGCGTGCATATCGTCGGCGTTGAACGCCCCGCGACGGTGATTGCAGCCTCGCCCTATGACGCCAAAGGCAACGCCATGCGCGGCCGGCCAGTCACATGAGTGGCCCCGCTGAGGAGCGTCGCACCACCCGCCGCCGCCGCGGCAATCGCTCTGGCTCGGAAGTGGGTCAGCCGGTTGAGCGTGACGTGAATTATCGCCAGCTCAAGAACCCGTTCCCGACTATGGACGTGTTCTCCGCTGATCAGATCAACGACATGCACGAAACCGCCCTGCGCATGCTCGAAGAGTTGGGGATGAAGGTGCTGTTGCCCGAAGCGCGAAAGACTTACGCCGCAGGGGGTGCCCGTGTCGATAAGGGCTCGCAAATGGTCCATATTGGCCGCGAGATGGTCGAGGCTGCGCTCTTGTCGGCGCCCAAGTCTATCACCTGCCACGCCGGCGCTCGCTCGCGTGATTTTGTGCTGGAATTGGGATCGCTGGTGTTTCAGGCGGGTGCTGGTGCGCCCTATGCGACCGATTTGGTGAAGGGACGCCGAGCGGGGTCTGCGCGGGACTATGTGGATTACCTGAAGCTGACCCACCACTTCGATGTCCTGCAAATGATCTCACCCCAGGTCGAGCCGCAGGACGTCGCCACGAACGTTCGACACTACTTCACAACCCATGCCCAAATGACCCACACTGACAAGTTCCCCTTCATCTTTTCCCGGGGAACGCCGCAGGTGATAGATTGCTTTGAGATGATCCGGGACTTTCGCGGGTTGAGCGATGCTGATTTTCAGGCGGCACCGCACTGTTACACCATCATCAACACAAACTCCCCGCGCACGCTCGATATTCCGATGGCACAGGGCCTGATTGACTTTGCTCGGCATGGGCAGATGTCGATTGTGACGCCGTTTACATTGATGGGCGCGATGGCCCCGATCACGGTGGCGGGGTCGATCACACTGAGTCACGCCGAAGCGCTGGCGGCAATTGTGCTGACGCAGCTGACCAACCCCGGCGCACCGGTGTGCTACGGCACGTTTACCTCGAACGTGGATATCAAGTCCGGCGCACCCGCCTTTGGCACGCCTGCGCACTTTCAGGCCTCGCTGGCTGCTGGACAGCTGGCGCGGCATATCGGCTTGCCGTGGCGCTCAGCGGCGGGGTCCGCGTCCAACCTGAACGACGTGCAGGCGGCGAACGAGAACCAGATGGGGCTGTGGGGTTGCCTGATGGCCGGGGCGAGCGTGGTGATCCATGCGGCAGGCTGGATCGAGGGCGGACTGAGCGTGTCGTTCGAGAAGCTGGTCACAGATGTTGAAGTGCTCAACATGATCGCCGAGCTGTGCGCCGGGGCGCAGGCTGGGCCGGATGAAATTGGCTACGCCAACGCCATTCAGGAAGTCGAGCCGCAGGGCCATTTCTTTGCCACATCCCAAACCATGGCGCGTTACAATACCGAGTTCTATCAACCCATTGTCCACGATTACGCCAACTTCGGCACCTGGACCGAGCGCGGCAGCGTGGACGCCAATCAGCGCGCGACGGCTGTTTGGCAGAACATCGTCAACAACGCCCAAGGCCCGACTGTCGATGGCGGCAAGGTCGAAGCGCTGCAAGCCTTCATTGACCGCCGCACGGCCATGGGCGGCGCACTGCCGGAAAGTTGAGGCCTAGCAGACGACCATGACAACCTCTCCCCCCGCATCAACCCGTCCCGCCGTCCCGCTGTTGCTACGCCGGGACGATCCGGACAAGGATCCTTTGGTTGGCCATATCAAAGTGACGCGCGAAGACTGGCTGCTGCTGGCCCGGGATACGCTGGTTCATCATGGCGTTGGCGAGGTGAAAGTGCTGGCGCTGGCGACGCGGCTGGGGGTGTCTCGCTCGAGTTTCTACGGCTATTTCAAGTCGCGCGGGCACTTGCTCGATGCTCTGCTGGCCGACTGGGAAACGCGGAACACTCAGTCAATTATCACCTACTGTGCCAAGCCCACA
>PAHJ01000120.1 GCA_002705565.1 Geminicoccus sp.
GATCGGACAGAGCAACCAGCTCTTCCATTGTGCCTGGGATTTCGTAGCCGTTATCTTCAAAGCCTTCTGGGGAGTACCAAACCAGCGACTTTACATCGACCTTGTAAGCAAAAGCGTAGAACTGGTCCGCGCCGTTTTCGTCAGCGTAGGTGCCGAGGTCGACCCAGGACGAACCTGCGCCATAGTTGTCGGTCATCCATGCTGCCAGGTCTGGACCAAGAGCGTCCAAGCCACCTTCTGCAGCCATGTCAGCCGCGAGGCCAGGCTGCGGGAAAATAGCAACGTTCGGTGCATTGCCAGCGCGGATCGAGGTTACGATCAGCTGCTCAAATTCGCCGGAGCCGCTGTACTGGACATCTGCGCCTGTCGCGCTTTCAAAACAAGAAAGAACCATGTTGACGAGTTCTTCGTCACGGCCTTCCCAAGGACCTGTGATGGTAACAACTTCACCAGACAGATCGGGCATTTCCGGCATGCCGGAAGGGGTTGTCGAACAATGGCCGTCTGCATAAGCCGCAGAAGCGCCCATAGCGAGGGCGGCCGCACCAGTCAGGCCACCAATAAGAATTTTCCGCATTACTTCCTCCTAATAACTCACATCGAGTTGCTCGTTTGCTTTTCCTCCCTTCGCAAAAGCGGAGAAGAGAGGAACGCATCCTCCTTGCCGGGGATGGCGGACATCCCTGCGCAGGTCATTTATGAGAAGAAACTTTCGTGAGCTGCTGCCCGGACAGACCGGTGAACTCCTGAAACAGATCCCGGTTTCTCGGCGCCCAATCGCCTCGCAGAAACCTGACCCAACGCGGAAATCAAACCGCGTTTCCTCCCAATAAATCCAGAATTACCCCCTCCCTTTCTATAAGTGAATTCTAGTTTTTTCTTCTTTCAATCATTTTTTTTGATATATGAAAGCTGCAAACGATTGCATTTTTGGGGATCAGAGGCTCATGGACAAACAGCTTTCGCACTTCATCGGGATCATCGAAGCGGGCGGGTTGGCGGCGGCGGCTGATCATCTCAATATTGGTCAACCGGCTTTAACCGCGTCGCTGAAAAAGCTGGAAGACCGCTATGGTGCTCAGCTGGTTTCGCGTCACAACCGGGGCGTCAGGCCCACGAAGTCAGGCGAGCTTGTCTATGATTACGCCCTGCTGATGCAGCGGCTGGAAAGCGGCATTCAAAACAAAGTTCGGCGGGCCGAAGGCTTTGAGAACACGCCCTTGAATTTCGCCTGTGGTCACGCTTGGTGGTGGGTCTTTTTAAAGGACTGGGTCGGTAACTTTTGCGCCAACAATCCAGACGCCAAAGTCAAATGCCTGGTTGGCGGAAAGTTCCAATGTGCGGACTTCCTGATTTCTGGCGAGGTCGACTTGTGGGTTGGGCATGAAGTCCCGGGCCTGACCCCAGATAAGGGCATTTCCTTTGAGCCTTTGTTTGAGTCGGTGGACTACTTCTATGGTCGCCACGATCACCCGCTGATCAACCCTGCCGACGGTGACACAATCACAAACTATCCGCGCATCAATTCGGTCCCCATGCTCAATCGACGGATGACCACGTTGGATGAGATCAACGAGTTGAGTCCAGAGCCGGAGGTGGATCCTTTTTTGTATCAGTTTTCGTCGAACTCGCTGCTGGCCTGCATAGACCAGGTCCGTGCCACGGATGCGCTATTTAACTATCCAGAAGCTGTGAAAGGCAATCTGGCGAGTTACGGCGTGGTGCCCATCGCGCCGGTGGACGATGGCAAGAAAACGCGTGTCGGCATCTTTACCATTCGAATCTCCGAGCCTAGCCGCCCCGTTGCAGCGCTAAAACGTCATCTCATCGAAGCCTTTGCAGCCGGCATGGTGCGAACCTAGACACCCAAAGGCGGCGTACCACCGCCACGTAACAGAACGCGTTAACGCCGTTATGAAGCGGCAATGGTCAGACGTGACTCAAACACTGATAAGGTTCAGATACAGAAACGGACCCAAAACTGATCGGGTCGCCACGTGAAGGGGAACCGGGGATGACACTCGACCAACTCGTTGCCTTCGTCGCCGTCGCCGAGGAATGGCATTTTCGGCGCGCCGCAGAGAAATTGGGCGTTCCACAGCCTACACTGAGCGCCCGCATCAATGCGCTGGAAGAACGGCTGGGCTTCCTTTTGTTTGAAAGAAAGAAAAACGGTGCACGCCTTACCGTCGAAGGCCACAGATTCCGGGACCACGCCCAGGTCGCGATTAGTGCCATGCACGCTGCCCAAGGGTCCGGGCGAATGCCGCGTGGCGTGTTGAAAGTCTTGTCTCTTGGGCTTTCGGTCTATCATGCCGGTGTTATGGGGCGTTATATTATCGATAACCTTCCCCAAGAGTTCGGGCTGAGGATTGAAGCCGACTACTCTGAGAGGCTTCTGGCACAGACCGCTGCCGGGCTTTTGGATGCATCCGTTATCCTCGTACCACGCATTTCGAGTGACCTGGAGGTGGAGTTGATCGGGACCGATGAACTGGTTCTTGTAGCGACCCCAGACTGTGCCTCGGATGCGGAAAAAATGCGGAACTCCTACATCCAAGTGCAATGGGGTCACAATTTCTTTGACTTTCAAGCTCGCGCACTCGGCACAACCGAGATTCCGCGCCTGTGCATCAATCTGCCATCGCTGGCCATGCAACTGATCCTGAAGAATGGCGGCGCTGCCTGGCTACCGATGCGGCAGGTTGCGCCGCACCTCGAAGATGGATCGCTCACCGTATTGAGGGACTATGAATCATTCCACCACCCGATCTATTTAGCCCATCGCAAAGGAGGCAATCAGGAAGATATTTCAAAATTGAAGGACCTTCTCGTCAGCCATATCAATCCCTGAAACGTTGGCCTGCTCAGTGGACGCGTGCACCATCTGATCTGCGATAACCACGGCCTTTTTGATCAAGTTATTCGATCAGAAAGACTGATATAATTTAGTTTATTTACACTTGAGACAGCGATACCCTCCCTCGCAAGCGAAGAAAAAGTGGTCTGTGATCGGCTTCGGTCCGTGTGCCGACAAAATGGGAGGGAGAGAATGAGCAACAGGTTTTCATCCGTCGAAGAGATCGTGAAATTTGGGTTCTGCATGGGATGTGGCTTGTGCGCTGCGCCGTCCTTGACCCAAGGCAAGATTGAGATGTCGGTCGATGATCTTAGGAGGCCGCGCCCAAAGCTACACCAGCCACTATCTGAACATGAAGAACGCTCCATCATATCCATCTGTCCCGGGATCAATGTGATCGCAGATGCCAAAGATCGCTCCGGCGCTGCCCCAGATCCGGTTTGGGGACATGTCGCTCGCCTGAACCTGGGATACGCGACCGATCCTGCCATCAGGTTTCGGGCTGCGACCGGCGGCGTAATGACTGCGCTTTCCATGCACTTGTTGCGCACGGGGCGTGTCGCCAAAGTCCTGCAGGTTCGGCCTTATCCAGACCAGCCTCTCGTTGCAGTTCCGCATGTCAGCACGAGCCCCAAAGAGGTTCTGGATGCCAGCGGATCGCGTTATGGGCCAGCTTCGCCCCTTACAGTTGTATCGCAGCTTCTGGACGAGGGCGAACCTTTCGCCGCAGCCCTGAAGCCCTGCGACATTGCAGGCCTACGCAACCTCCAGAGAACCGAGCCGCGCGCGCGTGACTTGATCAGGTTCACCATGGCAATGTTCTGCGGCACGACCCCAGATTTGGAGCCAACGCTCGCCTTTCTTGACCGCAGCAACGTGCGTGAAGAAGAGCTTGTGAGCTATTCATGGCGGGGCAATGGCTGTCCCGGCCCCGTCCGTGCCGAGACGCTGGATGGGCGCGTGGCTGAAACAACCTACAACGATCTTTGGCTGAGCGCGCCGTTCAAGGCGCAGTTTCGGTGCCGGATCTGCCCGGACGCAGTTGGTGAATTGGCGGATATTGCGACAGGCGATTGTTGGCCGGGCGGCGAACCAATGGGCGAGGATGCGGGCATGAACGCCATCGTTGCCCATACGGCGTTGGGCGAGACGGTATTGGCCGAGGCTGAGGCCGAGGCTGTTCTTGCCACGCACGAATACAACCTGGCCGATCTTAACGCAGCACAACCCCATCATGTCCGGCTGAAGCAGGAAGTAAAAGATAGGCTCGAAGCGAAATATGGCGCCGGTTCACCGCGCGCGAATTTCCAGGGCATGCGCCTAGATATCCTCAGCGATCAACTATCGGACGAAGCGCGGGCGCAGGTGCGGGCGGCGACAATCAAACGTATCGAAAGTGGTGCGACCAGCGAAACATTCGAGATGCCGGAAGTAATAAAGGATTGAATAAAAATGGAATTCTCTTGGAGCAAGGAAGACAAAGAGGTGCGTGCACGTGCACAAGAATTTACGGAGAAAGCCCTCTTCCCATATGAATTACACATCGAGGAAACCGATACGCCTGATCCTAAGGTCGAAGCGGGGATCGTGCAGGCGCTCAACGACTATGCGCTAAACGCGGCGAACCAACCGGTCGAGTATGGCGGACAGGCCATGTCAGTCGTGCAGCAATGCATTTTGTGGGAGGAAGCGGGCAAGGCAACGAACGCCCTGTGGGGAAGGGTCTGGATGCCACCGATCTGCCTGCAAGCCGGGACACCCGAACAGATAGAAAAGTACCTTGTGCCCAGTTGTTCCGGGGCCATCTTGTCAGCGTTTTGCACGTCCGAGCCGGACGCAGGCTCCGATGCTGGTGCGCTGAAAACCTGGGCGGTCGCAGATGGTGATGACTACGTCATCAACGGCGAAAAGTCGTTTGCGAGCAACGCGGAGTTTGCGGATTTCATGCTGCTGACAACGTTTATCGATGGCGATCCATCCAAGGCGACCATCTTTTTGGTGGACAAGGATACTCCGGGCGTTAAGGCCCGGTGCTTGCCGCATTTCTCCGCGCGAACAGGCTGGGGCCACCCGGAACTGGATATCCTGGACCTGCGGGTTCCAGCTTCGCATATTCTTGGGGAGATCGGACAAGGTTTCGAGTTAACAAAGGACTGGTTTGTCGAGGCGCGGTTGGGCTGTGCCGGGCGGTCTGTCGGGGCGGCCATACGGGGCACGGAGCTTGCGTTGGCTTTTGCGTGCGAGCGCAGGCAGTTCGGATCGCGCATCGTGGATTTTCAGGGCATCGAGTTCATGCTTGCCGACATGGCCACTGATATCATGGCCGCCAAGTCAATGCTGTATCGGCTTGCAGCAGAAATCGACGCTGGTCTGGACCGCAAATCGGCGCACGCAAGAGCGAGCGCCGTCAAGCTCTTCACAACTGAGATGGCGTTCCGAGTGTTGGACAAGGCGCAACAGATTTTCGGAGGACGTGGGCTGATGCGCGAGAACCCGGTCGAGCGTTTGGTGCGCGATGTTCGGTTTGAACGGGTATGGGAAGGAACCTCAGAAATCCAGAAAGTTGTGATTGCTGGGCAGCTTAAAAAGCGCGGACTGGCAAACTATGTCAACTGATGCGACCGACAGTCTGCGGAAACAGCGGCGCGAAGGGCTGGCGCGCATCCTTTGCGCACGATCAATCGTATTTGTTGGCGGCAGCGCCTGTGAACCTGCGATCAACTATTGCCGCGCACTGGGATATTCGGGGCAGCTCTTTGTCGTTAGCCCAACCCGCACCGAAATTGCCGAGATCAAATGTTTCCGCGATTTCGAAGATCTTCCGCTGATACCGGACGTCGCCTGGATTGCACTTCGCCCAGAAGACACCATTGCTACGGTAGAACGCCTCGCACAGATTGGTGTTGCCGGTGCCGTATGTTTTGGCGCGGGATACGCCGAGGTTGGCCAGCCAGAATTGCAGGAGCGATTGGTAAAAGCAGCCGGAAACATGGCACTGCTTGGGCCCAATACGACGGGTTTCGTAAATTTTGTCGACCGTCTTGCCGTCATGGTTGAAAGTCATGGCACGGCGGTACCGGAGCGCGGCATCGCCGTCATCTCGCAAAGCGGAACATTTGGGGCAAACCTAGCTCTGAGTAATCGGCAGGTTCCAGTCAGCCATATCGTTAGCCTAGGCAACCAGGCCTGCGTCGATACCGCGGACGTGCTGGAGACCCTGTGCGACGATCCACGGGTCGCCTGCTTTGCGCTTTATGTCGAAGGGATCGCCGATCCAACAGCATTCGCTGACGCCGCGGCGCGCGCATTTGAAGCGGGCAAGCCTGTGCTTTGTCTGCATGCCGGAAATTCAACCGCTGGCCGCGAATTGGTAGTGTCGCACACCGCGGCGTTGTCCGGCACACCGGATGCATTCGGCGCATTTTACCGGCGGCTCGGCGTCCTACAGGTGCCTAGCTTTCCGGTGCTGATGGAAACAGCAAAGCTGTTTGTGGCAGGCCGAGCACCCGCAGGCCGCAGACTGGTGATAGAGACTGCCTCGGGCATGGATTCGATTTATTGCGCCGACCTCGCACAGGCGCATGGTGTGGTGCTGCCGCCTCCTTCCGCTCCTTCAAAACCGGCGTTGCAGGATTTGCTGCCCGACATTGCCACCCTAGCCAACCCGCTAGACGTGACCATGGCCATGTGGGGGGATCGAGAGGCACAGGCAGAAGCGCTGGTGGCGTTGTCCCGTACTCCCTGCGACATGGCAGCACTGGTGGTCAACGCGCCAAGCACGACACAAGTTGATTCGTTTTTTCCTGCCTTCCTGGCTGCGGCGCGCGCACAAAGCACACTGGATGTGCCGTGTTACGTCATGACCAACCTTCCCGAAGGTCTTCCGCAGCAGGTGACGGCAGATCTGCGCAATGCTGGCTGTATCGTTCTTCAGGGGCTCGAGGACGGCTTTGCCGCTTTGGACTTGGCCTGCAGATACGCAGAATACTCCAATCAGTTGAAGCAGGAAGGCGGCCCTGATCGGCGTTTACTGGCAGCGTGTCCTGACACGACCCGCCAGACGAAAACCTTGTCCGAAACGGATAGTAAAAGTGTTTTGGCGGCAGCAGGCGTCCCTGTGCCGGTCTCTGCTTCGCGCCATTCAATTGATTGTGCAGTACAGGATGCCCACGCCATCGGTTATCCCGTGGTCCTAAAGGCTGTGGGCGCGGCGCTGCACCACAAGACCGAGGTGGGCGGAGTCGAGCTTGGGCTAGATGACGAGGCCGCAGTTCGTCAAGCTGCCCTCCGTCTCTTGCAGATCGAGGGTGTCGAAACCCTGTTGGTCGAAGAGATGATTTCGGATGCCGTTGCGGAGGTAATCGTAGGGATCACGCGCGACCCCATACTTGGGCTCAAGCTGACGATCGGTGCCGGCGGTACGCTCGCAGAACTGCTGGAAGATGTGAGCACGCTCATATTGCCCACCAGCCGCCGTGAAATTGAACGGGCAATCAAACGCCTGCGGATATTTAGGCTGATTGCTGGTTGGCGTGGCATGCCGGAAGGCGATTTTGACGCCCTTGTGGGGCTTGTCGAGAAGGTCTGTTCATTTGCCGAATCTTGCGCCGAAACGATCGTAGAACTTGACCTCAACCCAGTTCTTGTACGACCCAAAAGCTGCGGCGCGGTAGCGGTCGATGCGCTTCTGGTGCGCGTCGACGCGCCATGAAGCCACTGATTGATGATTGGACCAAAGTTGGCAGGCTTTCCCGGCAGGTGGCATTTACCCTGGAAACAAAACAATATTGATTTGAGGGAAAAAGATAAATCCAAGGCAAAAAATTTACGTAATAGTGAAGATAAAGGCGAAAGAGCCTTGGAGTCGCATAAGGTTTTGATAACAATCAAGTGCCACGTGGTGCTTGAAATGACTTAGGCAGCGGCGGAGAGATCCCCTTCTTCTAAGCGCCTTAGGGACTTGTGGCCATCACCAATATTCCAAATGGAGCCCTGGTCTCATGGAAGAACTTCAGATTTTCAACGCCCAAACTCAGTCTTACGTCGCAAACGGTTTGTTCCAGATTGCTGTTGTAATCGGCGTCTTCATCGTATTTCGCGCCGCGCGTTTTGCCCGTCAGAACAACATTGCAGCCAAAGTACTGGTTTCACTCTTTGGTCTCGTCATTAGCTTCTTCAGCCTGAACATCGGCTCTCTTCGTCCGCAGATTGAACAAGTCACGGCGCTCCGTCTTGCTGATGCGCAAGCAGCTGGCACAAAGCTTTCGAACAACGCCGTTGCGTACATTGAACAGATCGGCATGACCGCTGGTGACGTGCTTCCGGCACAGGCCAACCTGTTCGGTGACATCGGTACGGTTATCTTTACGGCTGTCTTCTTGCTGATCGCCCTGGGCACCATCTGGGTACCTGGCTCCGACTTCTCTGAGAAGTAGATCGGTCACACTCACTTTTCGTGAGACGACATGGGGTGCGCGCTGGTCTAAAACGGGGCCA
>PAHJ01000121.1 GCA_002705565.1 Geminicoccus sp.
CCCTGGCCGAACGCCTCTGGGCGCAGGGTCCGGGTCTGTCGGTTAGGACAACCATCGACGGCGCCACCCAAGCCCAGCTCGAAACCCTGCTCGATCGCTATGTTAATTCCTATCAGGACACGGTGAATGCAGCCGTTCTGGTGCTCGACGCGCACACCGGTGCGGTGCGCGCCCGGCTTGGATCATCCGGGTATTTTCAGCAACGGGCGGGAGCAACCATGGATCTGACCCGAGCGCTGCGCTCCCCCGGCTCCGCACTGAAACCCGCTATTTACGCGCTCGCCTTTGACGCAGGCCAGGCGCATCCGGGAACCTGGTTGCCCGATGATCGGCGCAACTTTGCCGGCTACCAGCCCGAGAATTTCACCAACACCCGTCAGGGCCGTGTCCAGGCCTATGATGCTTTGCAACAGTCTCTGAACCCACCCGCCATTGCCATCCTCAACGAATTCGGTGCTGAGCGGGCTTTGGAGGCGCTCGACAGGGCCGGGGTCGCGCCCGTTAATCAAGGCGAGCCGGGCAGCGTTGGGTTGTCACTGGTGCTGGGCGGGGCCAGCGTAACCATGGAAAACCTGGCGCAGCTTTACACCGCCTTTGCCACCGACGGCCGGATCAGGCCGCTGTGCGAGACCATCCAAGCCTGCACCATCAATCAACCCCACGTCTTTGTCCGCCGCCAGACAGCCGAGCAGATCACCGCAATTCTGAGCAACGCTGCCAAACCTCACCCCTTTAATCAGGGTGTGGCCCCGCGTGTAGCCTTCAAAACCGGAACCTCAGCCCGCAATCGTGACGCTTGGGCGATAGGGTATGACGGCGCGCACGTCATCGCGGTTTGGCTTGGACGCCCCGACAACCAACCCACGGAATCACTGGTCGGCATCGTTGATGCGGGACCTTTGCTGTTCCGGGCCTTCGAAGCGCTGCCTGAAACGCGTGCCCTGCCCCAGCCCTCTGGCAGTCTTACCCGCATGCTGCAGGATACCCCTTTGGCCCTCGTCAACCACGCAGGCTTGAGCCCCGACGAGGCCGACCCCTTCCGTCTGACGTTTCCCACCGATGGCGCGGTTATGCCGCTGCGCGAAGACCGTGGGATTGCCTTGAAGCTAAGCGGAGGGCAGCGGCCTTTCCGTCTCTTTGTCGATGGAACACCCCGTGCCCAGGCCGTGTCGCGTCAAATAACCTGGATACCTCGCAGCCCCGGATTCTTCGATGTCGCCATCCTCGACCGGGACGGAAACCGCGTCTCCGCGCAGGTCGAAATCACAGCAGGGTTTGGCAATTCGACCCAGACTCGCTAAGCAACCAACATGACAGCGACTTCCTCACCACGCGTCCTCAGCACGCCTCGCCTCTACCTCCGGGCGCTGGGTCCAGCCGACATCGATACGGTCTTGCCCCTGCGCAGCGATCCCGCGGCAATGGAACGCATGCTAGAAGGCGTGCAGGATCGACATGCTGCTCTGGAAACGCTGAAGACTTTTGAGGCCTTCTGGTCCACGCAGGCAATTGGCATGTTCGGCGCCTTTACGCGCGACGACGACCGCTTTATCGGCGAAGCGGGGATAATGCTTCGTCCCGATGGTCTGGGTCTGGCGCTACGTTACAGTTTTCTTCCTGCCGCACGGGGCCAGGGCTATGCCCGGGAAGCGGTGACCGAAATCATCGACTTCGCCTTGCGCCAAGAAGAGGGACTGGAACGAATTATCGCTGTGCTCAGCGATGACAACAAAGCCAGCCAAACACTGGCCGAAGACCTTGGCTTTACCCTTGAACATAGTTTCTATCGAGGGCGGCGAAAAATGCTGGTTTACGGGCTATCGGCGTCGTTCTGGCACGCCCGACAGCGACTGGCCGACTACCTCGTCGCAGTGAAAGCCAGTCTGTCACCCTGACTAAATCCGGAGCGAGCCCTACGCAGGCGCATGAACGTCGCGCAGGAAGGAGCGAATACCCCGTTCTTCGGCACTCGCCAGCGCCGCTTGCAGGTCGCCATCCCTATGGGACAGCGAAACCGGCACTTCGATTTTGAGGCTTTCGGTCCCATCGTGGGAAAGTATGTCGATCACAACCGCGATCCGCCGACCTTCCACCCGCGCCCACACCGCAGCCGGTGTGTGGCACCCAAAGCCGAGTTCCTGAGCGAAGAAACGCTCGACCATGGCTAAGCGCCGGTCCAGAGCGCTGGTGAGAATGCCCTCTTCGACCGGCAAATCATCTGACTCCCGGCATTCCAGCGCCAACTGGCCCTGTCCGGTTGCCGGGGTAAAATCCATGGGGTCGAGATCAAAGTCGCGTAGCGGGTCAAACAGCCGTGCGCGCTTGAGCCCTGCCTTCGCCAAAACAACAGCATCAAAAGTGCCGTCGATCTGCCTGGTCAACCGGGTCGTGATGTTGCCGCGCAGAGGGCGAATGTCTAGGTCGGGGCGGCGGCGTTTGAGTTGCGAAACCCGTCGAGGGCTCCCCGTTCCAACCACCGCGCCTTCTCGCAGCTCGTCCAAAGGACACCCCACCAGAACATCACAAACGTCTTCTCGCGGGGGGAAATATTGCTTGAGGCCATCGGTCGGCCGGCTCGCCATATCTTTGTAGGAATGAACCGCAGCATCAACGCGGCCGTCAAGGATAGCGGTCTGTAACTCAGCGACAAAAACCCCAACACCGCCGAAGCTGGCCAGCGACGAAGATTGGTCGCGGTCTCCCTGCGTTTCGATGATGACACGCTCTATTTTACGCCCGGGCGCAAGCCGTCGAATTTCACCTAAAGCCCAATCTGTTTGCGCGAGGGCCAATACAGAACCTCGTGTGCCAATCTTCAAATCAGAATTCTTCAACTCGGGCCCCACACACAGATAGAAGTTGTCGCAATTTACTCATATTCAAGCTGATCGGTATCTGCAAGTCGCAGTCTTCCGCAGTGACACCCATGCCCTAAACTGTCATGCTACGGTATCAGTTTATTTTATTAGAAGCGGGAGGCGGCGACTATGAAACTGCTGCGATTCGGAGCTTTAGGAGAAGAAAAGCCTGGACTTCTCGACCATGAAGGCCAAATCCGCGATCTTTCATCGCATGTGAGGGAAATCGACGCAGAAGCGCTCTCACCCGCCGGTTTGGCGCACCTGGCTGACTTGGATCCGGAAACCCTTCCAATCGTCGCTAAACCTGTCCGTGTCGGGGCGCCGATACCGCGCCCGGGGAAGTTTATCGGCATTGGTTTGAACTACGCCGATCACGCCGCAGAAGCCGGTCTTCCTATCCCCGAACAACCCATCGTGTTCTATAAAGCGGCCTCCTGCATCAGCGGGCCAAACGACGATATTCTGCATCCTCGGGGTTCCGACCGCTTGGATTACGAGGTGGAGTTTGCCTTTGTTATTGGTACCGGTGGTCGCTACATCAGCCAGGAAAACGCCTGGGATCACATCGCCGGATACACTCTGGTCAATGACATCTCCGAGCGGACCTTCCAGTTGGATCGCGGCGGGCTTTGGAGCAAAGGCAAGTCATTTGACACCTTTGGGCCGACCGGCCCCTACCTCGTCACCCGCGATGAACTTCCCCAAGCCGGTCATCACCCACTCAGAACCGTGGTGAACGGTGAGGTTCGCCAGGATGGCACGACCGCGACGATGATTTTTGACATACCCAGCATTATCGAACACCTTTCACTCTACCAGACCCTGGAACCCGGTGATCTGGTGTGTACGGGAACGCCCCCAGGCGTCGGTATGGGCTTGAAGCCACCGCAATACCTGGTTCCAGGCGATCACATCGAGCTGTCCAGCCCTATCCTTGGCACCCAGTCCATGATGGTCATCAAAGACCCTCTGGCCTAGCGCAGGGCCGTGGGCCAGCGATGAATCTGACATCTGGGAGCACGCATCTGAAGTCCTGAAACAAGGTGCGCGCAGGGGCTGTTTCTCGCCTTGGTCTCATGGCTGGTGCTTAGCCCGCCAAGTCTGGTTGCGCCGCTATACAGGGTTTTGCAGGGTTCCGGGATTGTCCGTTATCGGCTCATCAACGCCATGCAACTGGCGCTGGTGGCGCAGGATGCGGGCGCGAATGGTGGCGTTGCATTCACGCCTCCACATCAGCCGGCCCAAACGCAAGGGCTGGTCCAGCAAACTGACGCAGGCGTGAAGCTGATTGCCAAGCCGGATCGCAAAGAGGTCTGTGGCGTACTGGCGGTAGGGTAGACTGAGCATAGCTCCTCCTAATTTGACGAAGTTACAGGCCTTTGCCGCTGATACCGAATGCTGCGCCGACGGAAAGCCCTCCCCGTCCGCCACTGGCTCGCAGCGGGTTCTGGTTGGCCTCAACCCGCACCTTCCTCGATCTACCGGGTCCAATCTCGCGAGGTACAGCTCGCCCCTCGGCATCTAAAGCAGCGAGAGCTGGTCGCCGGTCCACTCCGGTGGCTGAAACCGATCGGTTCGCAGGGGTTGCAAATGCTCGGAGAGCCCATTGCGCGCACACGCCACCTCGAAACGCTGTCGTAGAATATGGGCAAGCGGTCCCGTTCCCCGCATGCGGTCACCAAAAGCAGCGCGGTAAGTTCTCCCGCCGTGCATTGCCGTCACTTGCTTCATGATCCGTCGCGCTCTGTCCGGAAAGTTTGCCTGCAACCATTCGGTGAAGACGTCCTTGACCTCCAGCGGTAGTCGCAGGGGAATCATCGAAGCTGCCCGCGCGCCGGCGTGTCGCGCATTGGAAAGGATACTTTCCAGCTCGCAATCGTTTAGCCCCGGGATCATGGGAGAAGCCATCACGCGAACCGGGATTCCCGCGTCCGAGAGCTGCTGCATCGCATCGATCCGCCGCTGCGGGGTAGAACAGCGCGGCTCCATCAGTCGAGACAGGCCCGGATCAAGCGTGGTGACTGAAAGCCCCACCTGTACCAGCCCTCGGCGTGCCATGTCGCTGAGTCGGTCCAAATCCCGTAAAACCCCTGCCGATTTGGTCACAATTGTCACGGGATGATTGCAGCGGTCGAGTACGTCCAGAATGGCACTGGTTAGCTTTAACTCCCGTTCGATCGGCTGGTAGGGATCCGTATTGGTCCCCAACGCGATAGGTGCCACCTGATAACCGGGCTTCCGAAGCGCGTCTTCGAGCAAACGGGCCACATCGTATTTGGCGAAGAGCTTGGTCTCAAAATCCAACCCGGCTGATAACCCCATGAAGGCGTGACTGGGTCTCGCATAGCAATAGGTGCAGCCGTGTTCGCACCCTCGATAGGGATTTACCGACCGATCAAAGCCAAGATCCGGGGACTGGTTAAACGTCAAGACCGACTTGGCCTGGTCTTCCGACACGGTCGTCGGACGCTGCACCAGATCCTCAAAACGAGTCTGACCGCTGCCCCAACCGTCATCAAAATCCACGTGCTCGGTCAGTTCAAACCGACCTTTGGGCCCCTCCACGGTGCCTCGTCCCTTGCGATACCCCCGTGCCTTTGCCGCCTCGGACTGCGCACGGTCAATTCGATGTTGATATCGATCAACTTGCGCAGATTTCATCGCCACTTTGGCAGCTGCGGGGATGGCCCGCGAACCAGGTCGCGCTGGTGCAACCAGAGTGTCGCTTGGTTTGGAGATGTCCCGCTGTTTCATAGGGCCTCACACGATGATCTTCTTTTGTTCTCATCTTTTGTATAATGAGAACAAACGTGAACATCAAGTGAAAAATAACCTGGCGTCAGGACCTTACTCAGGCCGTTGCAGCGGAAACACTCGGTCAACCATCGTATAATCCTGGTAACCAAGGCGTGCGAGGATTTGCGCATTCTTAGTATCAAACATGCCGTCTTTGAGCATCGAGTCATCAACATACGCACAGGTGACTGTCGCGATCACCATCGAGTTATACCGGTTCTCGATTGAGGACTTGAGGGGAATGAACTGGTCCACCCGGCACTCCAGCGCTGCGAGCGCCTCGGCAACGCGAGGCGCGCTGACGGTCTGGCTCTCAGCCTTGGTCAGGCCGGCGAGTTCAAACTCATCGACTTGAGCCTCAACCGTCCCAGCGGTGCGGTTCATCGCGTCGGCGAGGTTGTGCGAGACAAGGTTCCAGACAAACTCCCCCGACGACACGGCATTGAAAAAGCTGTCCTTGTGCCCTGAGGTCGCGAACATCACCATAAACGGGGCGTCGGCAATCAGGTTGAAGAAGCTATAAGGCGCAAGGTTCGCAACACCCGTCGCAGACACGGTCGAGATCCACCCGATAGGACGCGGCGCGACGATGGCTTTGATTGGATTGTATGCCAACGCAGGCGATTTGCGGTTGGGATCAAAAAACATACTCAGACCAGCCTTCTCCAAAATGCTTCCGTGCATCACCTAGCCCAACCGGAGGGATGCGACCACCATTTGCAGGCGATTGATGGTCCATGGTGGGAAGCCTTGGGTTTTTGTGCCTGACACACCAGCGCGACCCATGCGCAAATCGCATATCAACGGGAATTTTGACTGAGAACACTCGCTGTCTTTGCGTAAAACGCAAGGCTGCTTGACGAACGTGGTGCTTTTTCCCAGATAACGACTGCGGTACCTCTTAGGTGTTCACGACGGGTTTCTTCGTTCGTCGTTTTTCAAATCTCTCTCAGAAGACAACTCCTCCCTTAAAAAAACAGCCCGCGAGCGCGACACTCGTGGGCTGTTTTTTGTTGGGCTTAGAGATGCGCAAGGATAGCGTTGCTCCATTTATCGGCCCTGAGGGCGTACCCGACCTTTATTCTGGGCACGCTTCAGCAACGAGATCGAATTATCGTATTTGCTTACATTATACTGCCGCCACCGCGAATCGGCGGTCGTTCTGAGAGTAATTTATTAAGACAACACTCTCTTGGGTCACGTAAAATTCTCATTTTGAGCTATTTTTCAATGGGACGTTCATTTTGGTGAGATTTTGAGACATTAGCGCCAGATTTAATTCATTTTGACTGGCTTAAAAATAATTTCACTATGATCTGAAAAACTCACTTGATGCGCACAGTTGTAAGCTGATTTCATGAAGACAGGAAACAACCGCGCGGGTTGCCCCAGTAAATTCAGCACGTCCGCACCAACAAGGAGGACCCATCACCGCAAGGCAATGGGTACAAGGAATGTATCAGGAATTGATCAGCGTCACGCCCCACGACCGTGTCACGTCAAACCGCCGATCCCGCACGCGCAAAGACATTCTTCGGGCCGCTCTGGAGTTGGTCGAAGCAGGCCGCACCATGACCGTGCAGGCAATTGCAGATCAGTCGGGCGTATCCAAACCCACCATCTACCGTTACTACAACTCTCCTGAAGAAATTGAGCGGGATGCATTTCTGAGCGAACTGGGCGCTGAACGCGGCTCGTCTTTCGTTGCTGCTGTCCAGCAGGTCATTCTCGACAACGCAGACGTCCGAGTGCGCATTCACCGGATGGCCGAACTTCTGCCCCAGATCATTGAAGCCAATGGTGCGTTCCTGCGGGGGCTCATGACCCAACACTACCGCAAGCCGGGCGAGCGCCCAGAGTGGCTGCTGCCTGCCATCCAGCAGATGATTTACGGTGCCCTGGAGCCTATTCGTAATCGTCTAACCATGCAGGACTTCAAGCAGCTCGCCGCACTGCTCTCGGGTTACCTTCTCTATGACGGGTTCCTGGTGCAGCAGGACCGGGCCGTGGTCTTTGACGTCGACGCGAATGAAAGCGTGCGTATCGGGATCGACGTGCTGCTCGACCGTTACCTGGGCCCCGTACCCAGCGCGCGCGCTGACTTCCGCTCGATCTAATCGGCCAACACCCTGCCCCCACTTTGGAGCAAGCGTTGAGGCCGCACCGAAGATCCAAGCATGCTGAATGCAAAAAAAGAGGCCCGTGCCGGTTACCGGC
>PAHJ01000122.1 GCA_002705565.1 Geminicoccus sp.
GCTATATTAGTCGCATAATAAAAAAGATATGCTGGGGATCGAGCGATGGTGCGAAATGCACCCATGCTGAAGCGCATTTGCGCTTTCGGCGTAACATACGTTGGGATGATGGCTGCGACGGTGGTTCCGGCTAAGGCTGACTCCCTGCAGCAGGCTCTGGTCACGTTGTACAACAGCAGTCCAGACCTGATGACTGCGCGCTATGTTGCTGAAAACACAAATGAAATCTTCAATCAAGTTGCCGCCAACGCCTTGCCGCAAGTGTCTTCTACGTGGCAGACGACCTATGGACGGACGTACAACGAAATTCTCCGTGATTCCGGCGACTTCACCACAAGCGGCAGTCTGGTCGGCGGCGTCTCAGTAAGTCAGACCATATCCCCGGTTATTGCAGGCGGCGTCGTGCAGACTCGGAAATCTGTCGAAGCGGGTTGGGTAGGATATAACCAGCGCGAGCAACAGATTCTGCTAGCAGGCGTCCAGACCTATTTGGGCGTGATCCAGGCGCAATCCGCAATCTCCCTGCAATCAGGCAACATCACCCTGCTGGAACGGCAACTCGAAGCGGCTCAATCGCGCTATGATGCCGGTTCGGGTACGCGCACGGAAATTGCTCAGGTTCAGGCTTCGCTCGCCGACGCTCAGGCTGGCGTGCAGCAGGCCCGCGGTAACCTGGCCATTGCCCACGCTACCTATCGGCAGGTTTTCGGCGCGGATCCGCAGGGCGTGATGTTCCCACCGCTGCCCGCGAGTATGCCCCGGTCCGTCACTGACGCCTTAACCATTGCACTCCGCGACAACCCTGCGGTCCAGGCTGCCCAGGTGGCGCTCGAAGAAGGTGAAGCGAAAAAGAAGGTGACGGAAGCAGAGCTGATGCCGTCCTATCAGCTCGGGTTGAGCGCGCAACGGAACCAGGATGTTCTGAATGGTGGCGGCGTCACGAACCTCAGCACCTCGTTTGGCCTGAGCATGCCGCTTTATGGCAACCGGCAGATATCGAAGTCCAAAATCCGACAAGACGAGATCGCCATATACCGGCTGCGCGAACAGTTGAGGGCGGAGCAGGCATCGGTTGAGCAGCAGGTGATTCAGGCTTGGAATCAGTTCCAAACAGCTCAGGCAGTCGGTGGTGCCCGGGCGGCACAAATCCAGGCGGCAGAGCTCGCCCTGCGCGGAGCAGAGGCGCAGTTGAACGCAGGCACAAATACCAATGTCAACGTGATCTCATCCCAACAGTCTCTGACGAGCGCGCAGGTAGCGGCGTCAACGGCCCGAGTCGATGTTGTACAGGGCGCATATAATCTGGTTGCGGCCATGGGTATGCTGTCTGCGCGCGATTTACAGCTTCCCGTTCGGTATTATGAGCCTAAGCGCGAGTTTGAGACCCGCAAAATCCAGAATTTGGCGACCTTGCTCTACGACCGCTAGGAAGCGCTTCACCTCGCCATCTCGAATCGCTACCCTTCGGCGATTGGGACGCGTTAGCTTAGGTAGAGGTATTCTTGTGGACAAAGATGCAGCCAGACATGCCGTCAGCATGGATCAAGTGCTGATGTCGGCGAAGAAACCTTTTGCTGGGCTTGAGTCCGCGAAAGCGGCGAAACTGGAGTGGCGTACGGATGACCACCCCATCTTGCCGGAGAGTGTAAGACGGCAGCAGCGTCGGCTGGCGACCCTTCAGTCCCGGCGGACCAAGTTGCCACCGCTGCCCACCATCCTCAGAAACCGCGAAGCTCCAGCTGACCTGGTGCAACCGCCTCTGCGGACGGAGGTTCCACAGGCCGTCGAAATCAATGCGGTTCAAGAAGCGCCCGACATGCAGGAGCCGACTGTTGAACCTGCATTCAAATGGTCCAAGCGCTCAAAGACCTCCGAGCACACCCAGCCCTCCTCAGCCGCCCGGATCGCCAGTGCCATTGAAACTGAGTTGCTCCTGGATCGTTCGATGCTGGAGCATGCGCAGGCCGGTCAGGTTGCGGATGCGGATTGGGAGTCGCTCAAATCCGGGTTGCGCTCGGTGGTGGACGCTTGGGTGGAGCGCCAGCGGCTCAGTCGCAGCGCGCGCTAGTTTTCCTGCCAGCGGGAGGATAGGACCTAGCATGGATCGCAGTTCTCCTACCTTCATTCCGCTGTTGAATCTGAGCTGGCTTCGTGGTGCCGTCCCTCAAATTTCCACGCCTTTTCAAGACTGAAGATCATGCTCGACAAAACTTTTGACTCTGCCGCTGCTGAAGCCAAATACCGCGACGCGTGGGAGAGCTCTGGCGCCTTTGCTGCGAACCCGGCTTCGCCGCAAGAGCCCTATGCGATCATGATGCCGCCCCCGAACGTCACCGGGACACTGCACATGGGGCATGGGCTGACATTTACCTTGCAGGACGTTTTGGTGCGGTACTTCCGAATGCGCCAGCGCGATACGCTGCACCAGCCAGGCACGGACCACGCCGGTATCGCAGTTCAGGCGATTATTGACCGTAAGCTGGATGCAGAGGGGCTGACCAAGCAAGAGATTGGACGCGACGAATTCCTGCGCCGTGCCTGGGAGTGGAAAGAGGAATCCGGGAACACGATTACCAGGCAGCTCCGCTATCTGGGCGCAACACCGGACTGGGATCGTGAACGGTTCACTATGGATGCGGGGTTGAGCCAGGCCGTCAAAACGACCTTTGTGCAGCTGTACCGTGAGGGCCTGATTTACAAGGACAAGCGCCTTGTGAACTGGGATACCAAGCTGAAAACGGCGGTTTCCGATCTTGAGGTCGAGCAACGGGACGTGGACGGTCACCTTTGGCACTTCCGCTATCCCATCGACGGCGAAGCGGATCGCTTCATCACTGTTGCAACCACACGGCCAGAGACCATGCTGGGCGATACCGGCGTTGCGGTTAACCCCGCCGACGAGCGCTATCAGGATCTGGTTGGGAAGAACGTCAAACTTCCGCTGGTTGGACGGCTGATCCCAATTGTGGCCGACGATTACGCGGATCCGGAAACCGGGTCTGGAGCGGTTAAAATCACGCCCGCGCATGACTTCAACGACTTTGAAGTCGGCAAGCGCAATGATCTGGAAATGATTAACATCCTCAACGCTGACGGCACGCTGAATGAAGAAGTCCCCGCCGCTTATCAGGGCATGGACCGCTTTGCGGCGCGGAAACAGGTTATTGCAGACCTGGAAGCTGCAGGCTTGCTTGAAAAGATCGATGATCACCAGCATTCAGTCCCCCATGGCGACCGCTCTGGCACCGTCATTGAGCCGTGGTTGACAGACCAGTGGTACGCCAACGCCCAGAAACTGGCCGAACCGGCAATTGCGGCTGTTGAGGACGGACGGACCAAGTTTGTGCCGGAGAGTTTTGCGGACAACTACTTCCATTGGATGCGCAATATTCAGCCGTGGTGCATTTCACGACAGCTCTGGTGGGGGCATCAGATCCCGGCCTGGTATGGCCCCGACGGGCAGGTTTTCGTCGCTGAAACTGCTGAAGACGCGCAGGCCGAGGCCAACGCGCACTATGGCAAAACGACGGCTATTGCTCAGGATGAAGACGTGCTGGACACATGGTTCAGCTCTGCCCTGTGGCCGTTTTCGACACTGGGCTGGCCGGAAAAGACACCTGAGCTTGCCAAGTACTATCCAGGCAATGTGTTGGTCACAGGCTGGGATATCATCTTTTTCTGGGTTGCCCGGATGATGATGATGGGCATGCACTTTATGGGCGATGTTCCCTTCCGGACCGTGTACATCCACACGCTGGTACGCGACCAGTACGGGCAGAAAATGTCCAAGTCCAAGGGCAACGTGATCGACCCGCTGGACCTGATCGAAAAGTATGGCGCGGACGCGCTTCGATTTACCATGACGGCGCTTGCGGCGCCGGGTCGGGATATCAAGCTGGCTGAGAGCCGTGTTGAAGGCTACCGCAACTTCACCACCAAGCTGTGGAACGCAGTTCGTTTCGCGGAGATGAACGAGGCGAAGATTGCCGAGGGCTTTGACCCGGCACAGGTCTCGCACGTGCTGAACACGTGGATCGTCAGCCGGGTCAACGAAACGGTTGCCGCTATGGACGAGGCACTGGAAGCGTATCGCTACGACGCTGCCGCGTCGGCGCTGTATCAGTTCATCTGGCACGAGTTCTGTGACTGGTACATCGAGCTGTCTAAGCCCATGCTATACGACACCGAAAACACCGTCATGCTGAACGAAACCCGGTCTACGATGGCCTGGGCGCTGGATCGATTGGTGCACTTGGCGCATCCGATCATGCCGTTTGTCAGCGAAGCTTTGTTCGAGCAATTCGTCGCTGATGCCGCTCACAAATCTGGTCAGCGGCTGATCACGGCTGCTTGGCCAGAAACAATCGATCTGCCCCCGAGCACGGAAAAGGCAGTCGCGGAAATCGACTGGCTGGTGGGGACAATTTCTGCCATCCGGACCGCCCGCGCGGAGCTGAATATTCCTGCTGGCGCAAAGGTGGTTGTGCAGGTCACCAGCGCCAATGATACGACGCTGGCCCGTGTGGAAAGTAACTGCGATCAGCTGCTAAAGTTGGCCCGGCTTGAGTCCATCAAGGCGCTTTCCGGCGACATGCCAAAAGGGGCGGCTCAGGTTGTGGTCGAAGAAGCCACCTTTGTCATTCCGCTTGAAGGTCTGTTGGATATTTCTGCGGAGATCGATCGTCTGGGTAAGGAAATGGGCAAGCACGAGGGCACCATTGGCAAGCTGACGGGCATGCTGAGCAACGAAAACTTTGTGGCTCGCGCGCCCGAAGAGGTCATTGCCAAAAATAAGGCGTTGCTGGCCGACGCTGAGCAAGCCAAAGCAGGCGTTCTCGCTGCCCTGGACCGGCTCAAGGCCCTTGGCTAGCCTCGGTTGACGCGGGATAGGCGCAGCTTACTTGTGATCGCCGGACCAGATTTCGATCTCGCGGGCTTCTAGCTTGGCGGTGATCGCGGCGAGGGCTTGTTCCAGCATGGGAATGTTTGACCCACGGAGCACGATCGATGTGCCAGACGCACCGGGTTTGAAGTAGGGATAGGAGCCGACATCAACGTCGGCAAAGGCCGCCTCCACCTCACCCATCTCGGTCGCGATGACTGATTCACCGATCAGCACTGTGATCGTCCGGCTTTCCACCACAGCCCCTCTGGTCAGTGACGGCAGCAGCATATCGACCATGGCCTGCATGATCTTTGGCACCCCTGCCAGCACGTGCACGTTTTCGATCCTGAAACCGGGCGCCGAAGAAACGGGATTGTCCAGCAGGGTCGAACCTCGCGGCACACGGGCCATCTTGCGCCGGGCTGCGTTGAACTCGCCCTCGGCGTAATGCCGTTCAAGGATGGCTACCGCGTCCGGGTCTTCAAAGGTTTCGGTCCCAAAAGCGCGGGCAATGGCATCGGCAGTGATGTCATCGTGGGTTGGCCCGATCCCGCCGGAGGTAAACACGTAGTCCACCTTGGCTGACAGTTCGCGCACGGTATGAATAATGGTCTCTTCGACGTCTGGAATGACTCGCGCTTCGACCACCTGAATCCCTGCCTCCCCCAGTCGCCCTGCCAGAAACGAAAGATTGGCGTCCTGAGTCCGCCCGCTGAGGATTTCATTACCGATGATGATAAAAGCGGCGGTTACGCGGGTGGTTTCTGTCATGGCTTGGCGTTCCTGCAATGGTGCTTGAGACAAATATGGGCCGTTTCGTGCCGGGGTATAGTCTGTGTCTCGTCACCAAAACTCATCGCAGGCACAGGTCAAAGCAGCGTTCTTCGTGGTTGACCTTGGGTATGAAGGCGTGTGCGGTATTTTTTCAGCAATCGTTTTGCATGCCTTGCCTCAGGGTGCTTGAAGTGTTCAAAGCGTTGCGTTTCCACGGTAGACAAAGTCATGATCCAAGCTCCGCTGAAAATAGCCTTTACGGCGTCTAACGCCCCCGCTGCGCAAGAGGCGTTGGAGCAGTTGCGTTCCACCTACCCTTACGTAAACCCTCGCGAAGCCGATGTTGTTGTCGCGCTGGGCGGTGATGGGCATATGCTGGATGTGCTGCGGCAGTTTGGCCAGATGGCACCGGTCTATGGCATGAATCGTGGAACGGTCGGGTTCCTGATGAACAACTTTGACGAGGATAACCTGCTTGAACGGCTGGGTGCGGCGCGTCGGGTCAAGGTTTGGCCAATCAACATGATTGGCAAAGACGCGACCGGGCAGACGTTTCGAGCGCAGGCCTTCAATGAAGTCTCCCTACTGCGTCAGACGCGGCAAGCTGCCAAGATCAAGATCATGATCGACGGGATCGAGCGACTGGATGAGTTGGTTTGTGATGGCGTGTTGGTGAGCACACCTGCGGGCAGTACAGCGTACAATCTTTCAGCGCACGGCCCGATCATCCCACTGCGCTCCCGCCTTCTGGCATTGACCCCGATTTCAGCGTTCCGACCCCGACGCTGGCGGGGCGCTTTGCTCCATGACGAGACGGTTGTGCGGATGGAGGTTCAGTCCCCTGATCGTCGCCCCGTTTCTGCGACCGCCGACAGTACCGAATTTCGTGACATCGCCTGGGTCCAGGTGACAACAGATAAGGGTCACGGTGTGACTTTGCTCTTCGACGAGGGGCAGCATCTGGACGAACGCATTATCCGAGAACAATTTCTAGCCTGAGAGGCGCCCATGTTTACAATTGCCGGTGAGTCCCTGATCGACTTCATCCAGCAACCCGCTGTTCGTACCGAGACCGGATACCCGGTCTACGAGGCCTTTCCTGGTGGCGGTCCGTACAATATTGCGCGCGCGATGGGGCGGTTGGGCGAGGACGTGGGCTTTCTCTGCCCCTTCAGCCACGACTCGCTTGGCGCGCTGCTGTTGGCGACCATTAAAGCGGACGGAACGCGGGATTTGATCGAAGAAGGAGTGTCCGCACCGACGTCCATGGCCGTGGTCAGTTTCACCGACGCCGGACAGCCTGCTTATCAGTTCTATCGCGAAGGTACGGCTGACCGGGTGGACCAAATGACGGCCCAGCAGCTGATTTCCTACGTTCCCGATGCCTGCAGTGTGTTCCACCTCGGCAGTCTGGCCACAGCCATCAAAGTCGATGCAGGCATCTGGGCTCAGGTGGTGGAGCAGCTTGCGGCGCGGGGCGTGCTGATCTCGCTCGACCCCAACGTTCGACCGTCCTTCATCGCGGACATGGATGCGTATCGGGTGTGGATGGAAGCCCTGTACGCGCAGACATCGATCCTGAAGATTTCCGATGAAGACTTAGAACTTCTCTACCCCGATCGTTCGTGGGAAGCCTCGGCCGACGACATTCGAGCCCGGTTCTCGATCCCCTTGTTCATCGTGACGCGCGGCGGTGAAGGCGCGCGGCTATGGTCAGGGGAGGCGTGTGCAGACGTTCCCGTTTTCACGCCTGAGCAGTTTGGTGACACCGTGGGAGCGGGAGATTCCTTCATGGCGGGAACGCTCGCCCGACTTCGCGAACAGGGTCTGATCAGCGCATCAGCGCTCTCGGGCATGAGCACAGATGCTCTCGCTGACGTTGGTGGCTTTGCTGCGACCGTAGCGGGCCTGAATGTTGCTCATAAAGGCTGCAATCCCCCAACGCGGGATCAAGTGCGGTCAGTCCGCGGGGACTAGGGTTCGATGAAGTGGGGCCAGGTTGTATCTTGGGCGGTCTATCGCTTCTTCGCCGGGCTTGCCGTCGTGCTTCCCCTGTCTGCGTCGCGTGTGCTTTTGGGGCGGTTTTTTGGGATTGTCGGTCCGTTTTTGGTTCGGGCCAATGGGCGGATGGATCGGACGCTGAAGGTCGTCTTTCCATTTCGTGATGAACTCTGGCACCAGGAGCGACGGCATCGCGCCTGGATCAATCTGGGTAAGAGCGTCGCTGAGTCGATGAAGACTGAGGCGGTGCAACGCCAACTCGATACTCATACCACCTATCGCCTCGAACCCGCGCTCAGCGCCATGCGACAAGACCCGCGCGGGCAGTTGCTTCTGATGGGGCATCTGGGGGCCTTTGAAGTGGCGATTCAGATTGTGCCTCGGCTCGGCCGACCAGTGATGGGCGTGCATCGTCCTCTGCCTAACCCGCTCATCGAGCAAGACTTGCAAAAGAGCAGGCAAGCCGCTGGGATTGAAATGGTGTCCGTCGATGATCCTACGTTGGTGCGACGCGGCATCCGGCACCTGCAAGCAGGAGGCTTGTTGGCCATTTTCGTCGATCAACGGTGGTCCAAGGGGGAATACCTCGATTTGTTCGAACAGCCAGCACTGACCACGTTGTCTCCTGGGCTATTCCAGGCCACGACCAACGCGCAGGTCTCTACGCTGATGTGTCGGCGGGAGAGCTTGTCACGCTGCGAAGTGGTGCTCGAAAACCTGCCCTTTAAGGCACAGGACAGTGACGATTGGCGCGAGCGAGGTCGTTCCATCATGCGCGCCTTTCATGGGCGGCTGGAGGACTGGGTGCGGGTGTACCCGGACGACTGGTACTGGTTGCAGGAACGCTGGAAGCCCTAGGGTGCCGCAGTCTGCGGCCTAGTGCCGGAATTCGGGTTCTTCTACGTCCAGTATGGATTTGATTTCGGACAGATGTGCACCGCGCAGGTCGAAGCCGTATTCAGCCCACTGCTGGGCCGTGGTTTCGGCCACATCATGGCTCAAAACACGTAGTTTCTGGCCTGAAGCATAGGCCGTCATCAGGGTTTCCGCTGCGCGTTCGAGATAATAGAAATCGTCAAAAGCGTCGGCCACGCGCTGGCCTACAGTCATGGCTCCGTGGGCGCCCATGAGCACGATCGACCGATTGCCCAACTGCGCACTCAGCCGCTCCGCCTCATCGCCCAGACCCATGCCGCCAAAATCGATGTCATAGGACACGCGGTTGTAGAAGCGCGCGGTGTTCTGGTCGATCGGAAGGATGGTCGGGTTTTCGAGTGTTGACAGCGCCGTAACGTATTTGGGGTGAAGGTGGATGACGCAGCGGGCCTGCGGATTGTTCCGATGCATAGCACCATGGATGGCCGCGGCCGTAGGGTCTGGACCGCCTTGCGCAGGGGCGGGCAGGGACTGATCAAGGTCAACCACTACCAGGTCAGAGGCTTTTACCCGCGAAAAGTGGATGCCGGCGGGGTTTACCAGAAACTGGGTGCCGTCGTCATTGATGGCAAAGCTGAAATGGTTGGATACCGCTTCGTGCATATTCAGTCGGGCGGACCAGCGGAACGCCGCTGCGAGGTCTTCGCGCGCCGTTTGGATTTCGCTGTCTGTCATCATAAGCGGCGGTCCTCCTGAGAATAGCAACCTACGGCGCAAGTTCGCCTTCGTTTGATCATGTCAGCGCAGCGTGCAACAGCGCGTTTCTGACGACTTTGATTTTTGCGTCATTGTTATCCAGCCATCGCAACGAACCATCATGAAGGCGTGCCAGATTTCTTGGGCGAAAATCGTCCAGGCCTGCCGTCGGTCGCATAGCCTCTGGCAAGGTGTTCCAATCGACCTCCAGCCGGTGCAGATGAACGTTGGGCAGCTGATCGTGGACAAAAGCGTGGGTTTGCTCGGATAGGGCGTGGACATGGATATCAAACGCGGGCTTGAGCCATGATATCCCGCCCCACTGCTGGGCCGGACCGGATTGCACGGTGATGGGCGCGTCGCCCGGACCGATGCTCACCAGCTCAAGGGTACAATCGCTCCCAAAGCGGCGGCGAGCTTCGGTGATGGCTTGCAGAATCGGAGCGTTGGCATAAACGCCGCCATCGACCCCCCATAGGCTTTTGCCCTGCTGGGAGGTAATATGTGCCGGGGGGAAAAACGCGGGTGCCGCAGTTGTGGCCCGCGCGACGTCTACGAGCCTGTAGTCGTCCTCGAGGTCTTCGTTCAGTGAGCCGAACACCTTCAGTCTTCCTTCTTCGATCAGATAGCTCGTGACCAAGGTCGGGATCTTACAGTCGCTGAGCCAACCTTCGCCCAGAACGTCGCTCGCAACCTCCATGAAGCCTTCCGCAAGATAGCGGGGCCCGCGTAGCAGGGGCGGCAGACGGACGGGATTGGGGGCGCGGCGGAACACGTCCTTGGAGCGGACATTGAAGATGGTCGACAGGTCATAGGCGTCGGTCAGGCTATCGGTTGCCAGCGCCATAACGGAAATACCGCCTGATGAAGTGCCGGCCATCATGTCGAAATATGTTCGTAAAGGGCCACCCAGTGCGGCTTCCAGTCGTCCCAGGATCTGCCCGGTAACAATACCCCGCACACCCCCACCTTCGACCACCAGAACTCGGATGGTCTTGGGCTGGCTTTCCGAACGTCGGAATATCCGGGCAAACATGTTCGTCATTGTGAGGTCCGTTGGATGTTTGGATCCTGAAGTTTAACCCTCAAGTGTCCATGCCAATAAAGCCAAAAATTGTTACAAAGATTGCATGTTTATTTCGAATGGTGCCGACGCGAAGCCAGGTTCACATCCTAGCGACGAGACTTGAAGACGGCTTTGAGCGTACCGTGTTCCTTGAGGTCTGTCTGGGACACCGGAGCACTGCCCTGTTCCAGCAGTCGGCGAGCTGACATGTGCTCCGCGCCGTTGCCTAGCGTCTCGCAAGCGACCAGCGCGCCATCCCTGAAGTGATAGATGGCCAGCCCATCTGTCCCTTCACCAGCCTGCACCAAATCTGTGCGCTGCGGAATCAGACCCGCAAGCTGGTACTTGACCTCGTATTGATCCGACCAAAACCACGGAACCGCATGGTAGGCTTTGGCTTCGGCATTGCCCGCGATTTGCTCGGCGATCAGGTTGGCCTGGTCAATGGCGTTCTGGACACTCTCCAACCGGATCGGGGCATCCCAGAACGGTGTTGGGCTTTTTGCGCAGTCTCCAGCGGCAAAGATGGCGGGATCTGAGGTGCGCATATGGGCGTCAACGACGATACCACCGTCACAGGTCAATCCTCCCGTCTCCGCCAAGTCTTGCACCGCTACTCCGCCGATACCCAGCAGTACGACATCCGCCTCCAGCGCGTCGAGATCCACGCCTTCGTTCAGCCGTAAATCTACGCCAGCGGCCCGGTGGCGGGCTTGTAGTGCGGTTGAAACTGCGGGGGAAGCGACGCGGGCCAGAATACGATCTTGCATTTCATAGACTGTGACCGCCTTGCCTGCTTGCGCGGCTGTCGCTGCCACTTCCAGACCGATAAAACCAGCCCCCACGATGGCGATGCTTTGCGCCCCTTGCAGGGCTTCGCCCAGGGCGTCGGCGTCGTCACGGGTTTTCAGGGTGAAGGTTTTCGCTTGAAGGGGGGCAGGGACCGGGATCTTGCGCGGGGTGCCGCCGGTGGCGATGACCAAATGGTCGTAGCTCTGTGTGCTGCCCTTGGCGGTTGTAACTGTTTTGGCTGCGGGATCGATGTGCTCAACACGTTCATTCAAGCGCAGGTCGATGTCCTTGTCCCCATAAAAGGTCTCGGGCCGAAACGGCAGACGATCGCCCTGCAACTCGCCTTTGAGGTAGGCTTTGGAAAGCGGAGGTTGCTGGTAGGGGATGTGCGCTTCATCACCGATAAGGGTGATGGATGCGGCATAGCCTTTAACCCGTAATTGTGCGGCGACCTGGTATCCTGCCTGGCCCGCACCAATGATCACCGTTCCGTTTTTCGACACAATGCATTCCCTGATTTCTATGCTCTCGGCTCTGGCGTTTTATACCCTCAACGAAGAGAGTCTGGTCGAAAATCGGCACCAGAGCCTGCTAAAACCACCAAAATAAAGGGGGCGTCCCGTGTCCAGGACGACCCCCTATCGCGCAATGGCTGTTCGCGTCAGATCATTAGGCCAGATCGAAGCGATCGTTTTCCATGACCTTGACCCAGGCTGCAACGAAGTCATTCACGAACTTTTCGCTGGAATCCGAGCTGCCGTAGATTTCAGAAATTGCGCGCAGCTGAGAGTTGGAACCAAAGATCAGGTCAACGGCGGTCGCGGTCCATTTGTCAGCACCGCTGGCACGGTCAGTGCCCTGATATAAGCCATCATCTCCCACCGGCGCCCAAACTGTGTTCATGTCGAGCACGTTGACGAAGAAGTCGTTACTCAGGGTCTCGGTCTTGTCGGTGAAGACACCCGCCGCTGAGCCACCCGCGTTCGCACCCATCATCCGCAGACCGCCAACCAGGGCCGTCATTTCCGGCGCGGACAGGTTCAGCATGTGCGCCTTGTCCACCATATGCTCAGCCGCAGAGCGACGATGGCCAGGCTGGATGTAGTTTCGGAAGCCGTCAGCACGGGGTTCGAGAACCTCGAAAGAGGCGCCGTCGGTTTGGTCGTCGGTTGCGTCGGTACGGCCAGGCACGAAGCCGACGGCGATGTCGTGGCCGGCGTTCTTGGCAGCCATTTCAACGCCCACACCACCGGCGAGAACGATCAGGTCGGCGAGAGAAACCTGCTTGCCGCCAGCAGCCGAGCTGTTGAAGTCGCCCTGTACACCTTCGAGCGCATTCAGCACCGTGGTCAAAGCAGCGCCGCCGTTCACGTCCCAGTCCTTCTGCGGTGCAAGGCGAATGCGAGCACCGTTGGCACCGCCGCGCAGGTCCGTGCCACGGAAAGTCGAAGCCGAAGCCCAGGCAGTGGAGACCAGTTGAGACACGCTCAGCCCCGTAGCGGCAATTTTGCCTTTCAGCGTGGCCACGTCAGCATCGTCGATCAGTGGGTGGTCCGCAGCTGGAACGGGGTCCTGCCAGATCAATTCCTCGTCCGGCACCCAGGGGCCAAGGCTGCGTACTTTGGGTCCCATGTCACGGTGGGTCAGCTTGTACCAAGCCCGTGCAAAGGCATCTGCAAACGCGTCCGGGTCGGCGTGGAACCGGCGGGAAATCTTCTCGTAAGCCGGGTCCACACGCATGGCGAGGTCGGTTGTGAACATCACTGGAGCGTGGGTCTTGGACGGATTGTGTGCATCCGGAACGCGGCTCGCCGCTGACTCGTCTGTTGGGATCCACTGCGTTGCGCCCGCGGGGCTCTTCGTCTGCTTCCACTCGTAGCCGAACAGGTTTTCGAAGTAGTTGTTGTCCCACGTCGCAGGATTTTCAGTCCAGGCGCCTTCCAGGCCTGAACTGATTGTGTGTTCACCATGGCCGGGGCCAAAGTCGTTCTGCCAGCCCATGCCCATTTGCTCAACCGGCGCGCCTTCTGGCTCGGGGCCAACATGGTCATCGGGATTGGCGGCGCCGTGTGCCTTGCCGAAGGTGTGGCCGCCTGCGACCAGCGCCACGGTCTCTTCGTCATTCATCGCCATCCGGCCAAAGGTCTCGCGGATGTCGTTGGCGGCCAGCTGTGGGTCCGGGTTGCCATTAGGGCCTTCCGGATTGACGTAAATCAAGCCCATCTGGACCGCGCCCAAAGGCTCTTCCAACACGCGACCCGTCGTGTAGCGCTTGTCGTCCAGCCACTCCGTTTCCGGGCCCCAGTAGATGTCTTCCTCGGGCTCGAACACGTCCGCGCGGCCACCACCAAAGCCAAAAGTCTTGAGACCCATGGATTCGATCGCGCAGTTGCCGGTCAGGATCATCAGGTCAGCCCAGGAGATCTTGTTGCCGTACTTCTGCTTAACCGGCCACAGAAGCATGCGCGCCTTGTCGAGGTTGACGTTGTCGGGCCAGCTGTTTAGCGGGGCAAACCGCATCGTGCCGGTGCCCGCACCGCCGCGACCGTCATGGATCCGGTAGGTTCCTGCGCTGTGCCAGGCCATGCGGATAAAGAACGGGCCATAGTGCCCATAATCCGCTGGCCACCACGACTTGGAGTCTGTCATGACCGCCATGATGTCTGCCTTGAGCGCTTCGTGGTCGAGGCTGTTGAAAGCGGCAGCGTAATCAAAATCCTCATCCATCGGACTGGATGACGGATCATTCTGGTGAAGGATTTTCAGATTTAGCTGGTTCGGCCACCAACGCTGGTTGGCAAAGGAACCGACAGCATTGTTCTTGTGAGAACCGCCCATGACCGGGCACTTGCTTTCACTCGACATACTCGTCTCCAAAAGAGTTAGCGATGTTTCTAAGTCGCATTAAATAAATGCGGTGAACGTGTCGGTACCATAGTGCGTAACGCCAGGCACTGCGAGTCCAGAAACGCCCCGAAGGCGACATGTCACGCCCTCTGGAATAGCCTAGGAAGGGCAAGAGCCCGATCGCCTCTGATTGCGCCAGTTTCTGTCAAACAAAGGGATCAGATCGTCGTTGGTATGCCTGCCACTTCGAACACGTCTAAGGGATGAAAACAGAGGGCAAGCTGTGCGGGCGTGGAATTTCGGATGCGGCCTTCTGGAATGCACTTATTCCCCTTTTAGCGGTGGTGTGGTTCTTCGCAATGATTCTCTCATTGCATGAAAAAGCGGGACATTCGGTCAAAAATTGGGAAAAGCCGTCTCAATACAGGCTAGGCTTGCTCAAAAA
>PAHJ01000123.1 GCA_002705565.1 Geminicoccus sp.
ACGATGTCCATGTGGGGCGTGAAGTCGCAATGGTGCTGACAGGTGGTGACACGGATGTCACTGAGGAATTAACTGAACGCGACTTGCTGAAGCTGGAACAGAAGCACTTTGTGGCGCTGGCCAAGCAACCAAAAACCCTTGCGCGGCTAGAGCATATGCTGAGCACCAACAAGCCGCTGCGAAACTAATCGAATACGGCCAACTGACCGAATAAAGGGAGGCTCAAATGCCAATCACAGACGCTTACAACGCGCCCGTAAAAGACATGAAGTTTGTCCTGCATGAGTTGTGGGACGCATCCGAACTGAGCACGTACGAAGGCTACGAGGACGCCTCGCCAGACCTGATCGACGCTATGCTCGAAGAGGCGGCAAAGTTCATGAAAAATGAGTTGCTGCCCCTGAATCAAAGCGGCGACCGTGAAGGCTGCACCTTGGAAAACGGCGTCGTACGCACGCCAAAAGGGTTCAAGGAAGCCTACGACAAGTACTGTGAGAACGGCTTCACCTCACTTTCCACCGACCCGAAATACGGCGGTACGGGTTTGCCCCATACTCTGGAGTTCATGGTGCAGGAAATGGTGGTTTCGACCAACATGGCCTTTGGCATGTATCCTGGTCTTTCGCACGGCTGTTACAACGCGATCTATCTGCACGGCTCGGATGAGCAAAAGGACCAGTACCTGCCGAAGCTGAATTCGGGTGATTGGTCCGGCACCATGTGCCTGACCGAGCCGCACTGCGGCACCGATCTGGGCTTGATCAAGACCAAGGCCGATCCCAAGGGTGATGGCTCGTTCTCGATTTCAGGACAGAAGATTTTTATTTCTGCCGGTGAGCATGACCTGACAGAAAACATCGTCCACCTCGTCCTCGCCAAGCTGCCCGATGCGCCTGAAGGCGTCAGGGGGATCTCCCTGTTCCTCGTGCCGAAATTTATTCCAACCGCCGAAAACGAGCCGGGCCAGCGCAACGCCGTGCGCTGTAACGCTATCGAAGAGAAAATGGGCATCCACGGTAACGCAACCTGTCAGCTGTTCTTTGACGGCGCGGTGGGTTGGATGGTTGGCCAGCCGAACAAGGGTCTGGCAGCAATGTTCACCATGATGAACGCCGCGCGCCTGGGCGTGGGCATGCAGGGGCTGGGTATCGGCGAGATTGCCTTCCAGTCAGCCTTTGACTACGCCAAGGATCGGGGTCAAGGCCGCTCGCTCGGCGGGACCAAGTCCCCTGACAAGCCCGCAGACTCCATCCTCGTTCACCCCGACGTCCGCCGCATGTTGCTGCGGATGAAGGCGAACAACGAAGGCGGACGGGCGATGGCGGCATGGATTGCGCTCAACATCGACAAATCGCTCAAGCACGCTGACCCCGAAGTGCGGGAGCAGGCCGATGATTTCGTCCAGCTGATGACACCGATCATCAAATCCTACATGACCGATGCCGGCTCAGAGGCGGCTAACCTGGGCGTTCAGACCATGGGCGGGCATGGCTACATTCAAGAATGGGGCATGGAACAGCTGGTACGCGACGCGCGGATCGCTCAGATCTATGAGGGCACCAATGGTATTCAGGCGCTCGATCTCGCAGGCCGCAAGCTTGGCGCGCACTTTGGTCGATACCTGCGCTCTTTCTTCCACCCGGTTTCCAGCTTTATCGAAGAAAACGCCACGAACGCTGACGCGGGCGAGTTTATCGGTGATTTGGCCAAGTCCTTCGGTTGGTTGCAGCAAGCAACGGGTCAGATTGCGCTAAGCGGTCTGAAAGACCCTGAAGAAGTCGGCGCAGCATCTTCTGATTACCTCCGGCTGTTTGCCCTGACCGCGCTGGCTTACCTCTGGTGCGAAATGGCGCTGAAAGCCAAGGCAGCACTCAAGGAAGGACGCGGCGACGCGGCGTTTTACCAAGCCAAGATCAACACAGCCCGCTTCTTCTACAAGCGCATGCTTCCCGAAGCGCAGGCCATGTTCAAGATGATCGGCGCGGGCAAAGAAACCATCATGGCCATGGACGACGACGCGTTCTCCATCGCCGCCTAGATGCGCCCCGTTGCCATCATTGGCGCAGGGCCGGCCGGTCTGGCCGCAGCGGAGGTCGTTGCGGCCGCGGGCTTGCCGGTCGTGGTGTTCGAGCAGATGCCCTCACCAGGCCGCAAGTTGCTCATGGCCGGTCTGGGTGGGTTGAACATCACCCACTCAGAACCTGCCGACAGCTTCATCGCCCGCTACAGTGAGGGCGCGCCCACCCTACGCCCCATGATTGAGGCCTTTACGCCGGATGACATGCGCCAGTGGTGCCTTGATCTGGGTGAATCGACCTTTGTCGGCAGTAGTGGGCGCGTGTTCCCCGATAGCTTCAAGGCCTCACCGCTGCTGCGTGCGTGGTTGGTCAAGCTCGACCGGCTGGGTGTGGAGCTGCGCAATCGGCATCGTTGGACAGGCTGGGACGAGGGTGGCGCGCTGACCTTTGACCTGGGTGGGGGGGAACGGCTGGTCTTTCAGGCTTCGGCGACGGTCCTGGCGTTAGGTGGCGCGACTTGGCCGCGTTTGGGCTCTACCGGGGCCTGGAAATCAGCCTTAGCCGAGCGCGGTATCCCGCTTTCACCCTTTGAACCGAGTAACTGCGGGTTCGAGGTTGCGTGGTCAGAAAAGATACTGGACGCCCACGAGGGCAGACCGCTGAAAAACACTGGGTTTCACTTTGGTGAGTTTAGCGCACGGGCAGAAGCCGTGATCACCAAGCGGGGTATTGAAGGCGGCGCAATCTACGCGCTCAGCGCGCCCTTGCGCGATGCCATCGCAGCCCACGGCCCTCAGACCCTGAGCCTAGATTTGGTGCCGGACCTAAACGCTGAGGCGGTTCACCACCGTCTTGCCAAGGCCAAATCCAAAGACAGCCTGACCAACCGGCTCCGAAAAACCCTCGGCCTGTCCGAGGTCCAGCGCGCCCTGTTTTTTGAGTCGCACGGACCAGGCTTCACAGGTGATATAGCCGCCGCGGTCAAAGCCCTGCCAATCAAAGTGCAGCGCCCCTTTGGTCTTGAGCGAGCCATCTCGTCCAATGGTGGCGTCGCATGGGAAGCCGTCGACTCTAGACTGCAACTCCACGCGATGGCGGGGGTTTATGCGGCTGGTGAGATGCTCGACTGGGAAGCGCCGACCGGCGGGTACTTGCTGCAAGCGTGCTTGGCGACCGGTCGATGGGTGGGGCAGGCCATCGCCGCAAAATGCAGCGTGAATACTTAGTTTTCCCGCAATTACTGGTGAATTTCACGGTTTCACCCTTAAAAAATCTGATATTTTTAGTTTTACCTGAAATTAAAGTGTTGGTGTTGCCCGTGAAGTGAGTTCTTGACGGACTTGGAATACTTATTTGCGGCTAAAACAGCCGCAAAACGCAGCTTCCCGCCGAAAAAGTTACGGTCAATTATTGTAAATTGGGGATCAGATCAGCGCGAACAGGTCGCTTCGACTGTTGCTTTCTGCTGCTTGCGCGGCTTGTATCTCAGCCTACAGAGTTGTTAACCCACGCAGGAGACCCCCCATGGCTCAGCCTTGGTCCCCGAATTCATGGCGCGACGTGCCGATCCTTCAGGTTCCGGCCTACGATGATAAGGCCGTCCTCGAATCCGTCGAAGCTGATTTGCGCCGCCAACCACCTTTGGTATTCGCGGGTGAAGTGCGCTCGCTTAAGGACCGCCTCGCTGCGGCGTCTCGTGGCGATGCGTTTTTGCTGCAAGGCGGCGATTGTGCTGAAGCATTTGCGGAGTTCTCTGCGGATCACATCCGAGATACCTTCAAAGTGTTGCTGCAAATGGCGGTGACACTGACGTTTGCCGCGCAAAAGCCCGTGGTGAAGGTTGGTCGCATGGCCGGGCAGTTCGCTAAGCCGCGTTCTGCATCGACGGAAAGCATTGATGGTATGGAGCTGCCATCCTACCGCGGCGACATCATCAACGATGGTGCATTCACCGCCGAAAGCCGCATTCCTGACCCTCGCCGCATGATGTCTGCCTACAACCAGGCCGCCGCGACCTTGAACCTCCTGCGTGCCTTTGCGCAGGGTGGCTTCGCATCGCTGGAGCAGGTGCACCGCTGGAACCTCGATTTCGTGGCTGGCTCGCCCGCTGGCGCGAATTACGAGGGTATTGCTCGCGAAATTGACGAAGCACTGGGTTTCATGAAAGCCTGTGGTCTCGACGCCCACATGCCGCAGTTGGCCGAGGTTGATTTCTATACGTCCCACGAGGCCCTGCTGCTGTGGTACGAAGAGGCGCTGACCCGGCAGGACAGTCTCACGGACCAAACCTACTGCCTGTCCGCGCATATGCTGTGGATTGGCGACCGGACCCGGCAGCCTGATCATGCGCACGTTGAATTCCTGCGTGGGGTCGAAAACCCCATAGGCATCAAGGTCGGCCCATCCTCAGATCCTGACGAAATCGTCAAGTTGACGGAAATCCTGAACCCGTCCAATGAACCGGGCCGAATCACGTTGATCGTTCGTATGGGCGCCGACAAAGTAATCGAGCACATGCCCGCAATCGTGCGCAAGGTAACCGGCGCAGGACGGTCGGTGCTGTGGTCTTGTGACCCGATGCACGGCAACACTCACAAGGCCTCCACGGGCTTCAAAACCCGGTCCTTTGACAACGTTAAAAACGAGATTTCTCGGTTCTTTGACGTACACGAAGCTGAAGGCACCGTCCCGGGCGGCGTGCACTTTGAACTGACTGGCAAGGATGTGACCGAGTGTATTGGTGGTGCTGCTGCCATCACCGATGAAGATCTCGCTAGCCGTTACCACACTCACTGTGATCCTCGTCTGAATGGCTCGCAGTCGCTGGAATTGGCGTTTCTGGTTGCGGATCGGCTTAAATCCGACCGCAAGAAGGCCGCGGCTTCCGTCGCGGCTTAACGGCGACCATCCCGCTTCGTAATGAGGCCCGTTCAGACATTGCGATGAACAAAAAAAGGGACGCCTGAGCGTCCCTTTTTTCTTTGTGTCGTGTCGTGTTCTAGCGCTTGGGCAACTCGATGAAGGGCCGGTGCTGGTGCCCGGTGTAGAGCTGCCGTGGGCGGAAAATGCCGTCGGGGTGCTCCATCATCTCTTTCCACTGGCTGATCCAACCCACAGTCCGCGCCATCGCAAACAAAACGGTAAACATCTCGGTTGGGAAGCCCATCGCTTTGAGGATGATGCCGGAGTAGAAATCGACGTTCGGGTACAGCTTGCGTTGCACGAAGTAGTCGTCTTCCAGCGCAATCCGCTCCAGCTCTCGGGCCAGTTCCAGGCGAGGGTCCGACATGCCCAGCAGGTCCAGAACCTCGTCAGCGGTTTCCTTCATGATCTTCGCGCGCGGGTCGAAGTTTTTGTAGACCCGATGACCGAAGCCCATCAGACGGAAGCTGTCGTCTGGATCTTTAGCCTTTTTGACGAATTCATTGATGCGTGATTTATCACCGATCTCATCGAGCATCGAAAGAACGGCCTCGTTCGCACCCCCATGCGCCGGTCCCCATAGTGAGGCAATACCCGCTGCGATAACGGCGTACGGGTTCGCCCCGGATGAGCCCGCGATGCGGACCGTCGAGGTCGAGGCATTTTGCTCGTGATCAGCGTGGAGGATGAAGATCTTGTCCATGGCGCTGGCCAGGATAGGATCAGGTTCCTTGTTCTCGGCCGGGACGCCAAAGGTCATGTGCAGGAAGTTTGCCGCATAGCCCAGATCGTTTCGGGGGTACATGAACGGCTGACCACAGGAATACTTGTAAGCCATGGCCGCAATGGTCGGCATCTTGGCGATCAGTCGGTGCGCGGAAATCAGTCGGTCTTCAGCAGAATTGACGTCCGTATGGTCGTGGTAAAATGCCGACAGCGCGCCAACTACACCGCACATGATCGCCATCGGGTGGGCATCACGGCGGAAACCGCGGAAGAAGTTGTTGATCTGGTCATGGACCATGGTGTGGTGGGTAATCGTGCTCTCGAACAAAGCCTTTTGATCTGTGGATGGCAGTTCGCCATGCAGAAGCAGGTAACAGACTTCCATGTAGTCTGACTGAGCCGCCAGATCCTCGATCGCGTAGCCTCGGTGCAACAGGATTCCCTGTTCACCATCAATGTAAGTCAAGGCAGAATCACATGAGCCCGTGGCACGAAAACCCGGGTCGTAGGTGAAATGGCCCAGTTGACCGTACAGTTTACGCACGTCAATGACCGAGGGGCCATCGTTACCGTCCAGAACCGGAAGCTTTGTGCTTTCACCGGTTTGATCATTGGTCAGCGTAAAGGTCTTCTGTGGCGCATCAGTCATTGGCATAGGTTCCTATATTTCACGTCCGTTTTGTTGCACGCCAATCCACCGATTGGAACCGTACAGACGGCTTGATTACGCCGTCGTCGGAAACGTGTCCGGATCGGCACTTTGTGAGCCACGTTGGTGAATGGCCTGGTGCCTGACAGCTCGCTTAAGTTCATACGCTTATGCGCCCGCAAAGGGTAGCTTTTGTCAGGCTTGCGCCTTCATTACGGTCAAATACGACAAAAGGCAAACACGTCTCGCCAGATTATGGTCACATTCGTGACGGTGGTTAGTTGGGCTTTCAGAGGTTGGGGTCCATGGTCCAAAATCTCTGAGACAGCGTCATTTTAGCTTGAAAAATCCTGACTCGGCCATTGCTTTCCAGCGCAAAAGCTCGCGGCCCGGTCCGGGGAATCTGGCGCAGGTCCACGGCCTGTTCTCGCTTGCACGCTGCGCGAGGCGCAGCAGCGAGGGTAAAGCCTGTTGCCTGGGGTTCAGTCTGGCAAAGATGGGCTGCGATTTGAGGCGTGGTGGTCAGCCAGAGCCCGACCCCATTGGCAGGGATATTGATCACGCACGTATCCATGGCACACGTGCTTACGGCTGCATTGAAGTATCGGCCAAGTTGGTCGGCGGCGAACCCGCTACCACTGGCCAAATACACAGTACCAGACCGATCACCCAGGCCCACAAAGGGCGCTTTTGCACCATAGGCGAGCAGGCCTTCGCCTCGATCAACAATAACCGCCGGTAAGGGGCTCAGCATGGCCAGGCCGATACCTGCACCGGCGGGCAGGACGGCAAACAGCGTCCAGGGCCGAACCAGCAGCGCACCGGCCCAGAGACCGAACCCGGCGAGAAACAAAGACAGCGCAGGCCAGTCCCGGGTGGTCAGCAATCCAAAGTCGAACTGCGAAACAAGTGCGGACAGCGCCAGCAAACCATCCAGCCCGAATTGTGCCAGCCAAAGCGTCAGCCCCTCAGCCCCCAAAGGCACGAGCAACGCCGACAGCATGAGTAGAGGCATGATCCACAGAGCCGTGAGGGGCACCGCGATAATGTTGGCAATGATCCCTAACAGTGACAGCTGCTGAAAATGATAGAGCGCAAAGATACCTGTTGCGGCGGTTGCAATCAGGCTGCTGATCGACAGGCCGACAACGTAGTTCAACGCCCGTCTTGGCGCCCGCTGCTGCTGCTGTGACCGGCCCTCGGCAAACTGAAAAGCCACGATCAGCCCAATCACGGCGGAAAAGCTCATTTGGAAAGATGCGGTCACCAGCGACGAGGGCTGGACCACCAGCACAAGCAGCGCCGCAATCCCCACTGAACGCAGTGAAAACGGGCGTCGGGACAGCAGGATCGCGCCCATGGCTAGCGCGACCACAATCGTTGCGCGCTGGGTCGGCACTGATCCACCGGAAATCGTGAAGTAAAGAAAGGCGCCCAGAACCGCTACGACAGCCGCAATCCGGTGTGTGTGAAAGCGCAGACTGAGCCCGGAGACCCATGCCCCCAACAACCGGACCAGGAAGAACAGAGCGCCTGTCACCATGCCGATGTGCAGGCCAGATATGGCAAGGATATGGGCCAGGCCGGCGGCGCGGATTTGCGCCTCTGCGGGCGGCGAAAGATCGCCCCGCAGGCCAACAACCAGGGCCGTCGCCAAGCCGCCCGCGTCGCCGTCGAGCCGCTTCATGAACCGCGCACGCAGGATTTGCCGCCAACTTTCATTGAGGGATCGCTGGCCTGCACTGAGCACCGTTGGGGCGTCGAGGCTATAGGCATAGGCCGACAGCCCCTTGAAGAAGGCCTGTCGCCGGAAATCAAACCCGCCCGGCATCAGTGACTCCCGGACGGGTAAAAGAGTGAGGTTCCACTCCAGTCTTTGACCGAGCATGTCACGCGGCTGTTTCCCAGCCGCTTCCGAATCCGGCCTGTTTCCGCGCCATTTGACCTGAACCGATCGCAGTGTTGGTGAGAGTGCAGGATGGTTTGATGTCAGATCAGACAAGATAAAACGCGGTCCATCGGGTCGCCAAAGGATGCTGTGCACCGTGCCGGTTACCGCAGCACCATAGACCGGCTCGGCGAGCAGGTGATCGCCCAAGCGCTGGGCCTGCCAGACCGAAGCCGCAAATCCCACGCACGCCAGTGCCGGTAGCAGGGTGAGCCAGCGCAAGGCACGACTGCGCCCAAACTGCGTGGCGGCCAAGATCAACATCAGCCCCGTGACAAATAAGGTTGGGCCCGGTCCTGGCTCGAAGGGGAGGGCAAAATATACCAGAACCCCCAAGCCCATTACGCCCGCTAAAGCCAGAGGAACGGCATCGTTGAGATGCTTGATTTGCCGCTGAAAGGCCGGCTCAAGCCAAGGGAGCCGCCTGCTTGGTCGCGGCGGCTTGGGGAAGCCGGCGTCGAATGGCGCCCCTTCCGTCATTGGCGTGGTTGTGGCGCCAAACGCATGCTAGACCACCTTTTCTCTTATCCACCATCGGCCATCGGAGATGACCATGAGCGTCGTCACGCGTTTTGCTCCTTCCCCCACGGGTTTCCTGCACATCGGCGGTGTTCGCACAGCTTTGTTCAATTGGCTTTTTGCGCGACACCATGGCGGGAAATATCTACTTAGAATAGAAGATACCGACAAGGAGCGCTCAACTCAAGAGGCCGTTGAGGCCATTTTAGATGGTTTGGCGTGGATGGGGTTGGATCATGACGAAGCGCCCGTGTTTCAAAGCACGCGCGCCGCTCGGCATCGCGAAGTGGTGGAGCAGATGCTTGCCCAGGGAAAGGCCTACAAGTGTTTTGCAACGCCTGAGGAACTGACCCAGATGCGCGAGACGGCCAAAGCCGAAGGACGAAACCCCGGTTATGACGGCCGTTGGCGGGATCGCGACCCGGCCGAAGCGCCCGCGGGTGAGCCGTATGTTGTGCGGGTCAATACACCCACGGACGGCTCCACTGTGATCGAGGATGTGGTCCAAGGGCGCGTTGAGGTTCAGAACGCCGAAATCGACGATTTCGTGCTACTCCGGGGGGATGGTTCTCCCACTTACATGCTGGCCGTCTGTGTCGATGACCACGACATGGGCGTAACGCACGTCATTCGGGGTGATGACCACTTGAATAACGCCTTTCGTCAGGCGCAGATCTATGCCGCTGCTGACTGGGATTTGCCAGCCTTTGGGCACATTCCGCTGATCCACGGAGCCGATGGCGCCAAGTTGTCCAAGCGGCATGGAGCCGTTGGGGTCGAAGAGTATCGAGAACAGGGCTATTTGGTCGATTCCGTCTTTAACGCCCTGTTGCGCCTCGGATGGAGCCATGGTGACGATGAAATCATCTCCCGCGAGCAAGCGGTGGAATGGTTTGACCTCGCAGACGTTAACCGGGGTGCGTCGCGCCTGGATACAGACAAGATGCTGGCGCTGAATGCCCATTACCTCAAGGAACAAGACGCCTCTACTCTGCTGACTCTCGCCGGTCCGTTCATCAAGGCCGAAGGGTGGACCGACATCGACGCCGACGGACTTGCGCGCCTGGCGCTGGCCATGCCCGCCGTGGCCGACAGGGCTAAGACGCTAGCCGACGTCGGCAGCATGGCGAAATACTACCTGCAAGAACCCCCAATCGGAATCGAGGAAAAGGCACAGAAAGCCCTGAGCGAAGAAGGGCTCGCCGTGCTGACAGACATGCTCGGCGTTCTTGGTGACGTGGTGGATTGGACCGAGGAGGGCATTAAGTCCGCCATGATGGAATACGCAGAGACCAAAGAACTCAAGGTTGGCAAGGTGTTTCAGCCGCTCCGCGCCGCGCTGACGGGGGCGATGGCATCCCCGGGTGTCACGGAGGTGGCGTTCGCCTTTGGCAAAGAGAAGACGCTACGCCACTTGCAGGCAGTGCTGGGTTAAAGGCAGTCCTGTCTTGGTTTCACAACCAGAACGTACCGGCAGTCAACGGAGCCCATATGGGTCATCATCGGCGAAGCTTTCGGGCTGACGAGCAGATGACTTGAGACTGCTGCCCTCCGTCTTTGGTCGGTGTTGCAGGGGTAAAGTAAGCAAAGCGCGGTTCCTTCGTGGAGAGGGCCGCGCTTTGGTCAGGGCAACAGTGTGGGAGGCATCGAGCCTCTGTCAGCGAGCTGAATTCTTCCTGCGCCGACGCTGGTATTTAGTACCGTCGGACCAAGCCCGCCAAGCGCCCCTGAACCTTGACTCGGTCAGGACCGAAAATCCGCGTTTCGTAGCGGGCATTTGCCGGCTCTAGCGCAACGGTTCCGGACCGTTTGCGCAACCGCTTGAGCGTCACTTCATAGTTATCGACAAGAGCCACCACGATGTCGCCGTTGTGGGCGGTATCACCACGCTCGATGATCACGTAATCGCCATCATGGATACCGGCCTCAATCATCGAGTCACCTTCGACCTGCAAGGCGTAGTACTGCCCGTTACCCAATAGCGTGGTTGGAACGTCGAGATATTCACTTTCGTTTGCCAGTGCTTCAATCGGCATACCGGCAGCGATTTTTCCATACAGTGGCAGCGAAACTTCGCGCCCCTGTGCGACGGCCATTTCCCGGGCCTTGCCAAAGTCGGCTCGGACCACGTTCGGACCTGCTGCTGCAAGGGTTTCATCGCTGACAGCATTGGAATCGAATTCAGCGGCTGAGGGCGTTCGTCCTGAGGTCACACTTTCCAACCAGGGCGGTGCCGGACGCAGTCCATCGGCGAGCGGTTCATTTTCTCTCGATAGCGCAGCAAAGCGCTGATTGGCGATGGGCTGCTGCATCTGCATGTTATCTGGGAGCCGAGTGACCTCCAGCGCCCGGGCACGGTGCGGCAACCGTTTCAGAAAGCCGCGCTCTTCCAGCGCCGTAATTAACCGGTGAATTCCCGATTTAGACTTCAAACCCAGAGCGTCTTTCATCTCGTCAAACGACGGGGAAACCCCCCGCTCATTCAGGCAGTCGTGTATGAAAACCAGCAGGGTGCGTTGCTTTTCAGTCAGCATGCGCGCCTCCGTTCACTATGCATGGAGTCAAGATTATCCGCCCAAGTGTGTACGAAAGAACACGCACACAGCCTGAACGATCTCAGAACTCGGATAAGATCTGGAAATGTTCTAAAAGTGTTCTCAGAACACGTCAAGCACAAAAGTAGGCTAAAAACTGGCGCCGAGTGTGTTGAGGTCAATGACGCGAACAGAGTCGCCCGCTTTTAACGCCCCGTCAAAGGCGGGTCGGTCAAGCAACACGTCGGCGCTTCTCAACGTGGTGAGCATGGAGCTGTCCTGTCGCGCGCCGGCGTCGATACGGCCGTCGGGCAGGCGTTGGGCGCGTAGGAAATCGCGGCGCTGGTCGTTCGCTGGCAGGTCATGGGCGAGGGTGCCGGTCGTGCGAGGCAGGTCGGTCGGTAGGCTCATCATCCGGCGCATCATGGGGCGCAAAACGAGAAGCGCGAGGATCAGGGATGATACGGGGTTACCCGGTAGGCCAAGGAACAAGCCGCTTGAAAAGTGGCCGAATATCAGCGGTTTACCGGGTCGCATTGCGATTTTCCAGAAACTCAGGTCCAGCCCGCGGTTACCAAATCCCTGGGCCACCAAATCGTGCTTCCCCACCGAAGCCCCACCTGTCGTGACCACGATGTCAAAGCCGCTCAACTGTGCCGCGACGTCTTCTACGGCGCTCAGGCTGTCCCCGACGGTGCCGAAATCGGTGACCTCACCGCCCTGCGCTTTGATGAAAGCCGCCAGTGCGATGTTGTTAGAGCTGACAATCTGAGCGGGTCCAAGCGGCTCGCCAGGGGCTCGAATTTCATCGCCAGTCGCAACAACGGCGATCCGGGGGCGCCTGTGAACCTTGACCCAAGGATGGTTGCCCCCGGCTATCACGGCGATGTCACGCGGGCGAACGAGGTGCCCAGCGGGCATGAGTTCAGAACCCTTTAAAAAATCCAGGCCGGCCCGCCGGACATAGCGACCCGCGTCGAGACTGTCCTCAAACCGAACACCACCTTCGATCACGATGGCGTTTTCTTGGATCGCAATGGCATCCGCTTCGGGAGGGAGGGGTGCGCCCGTAAATATGCGGACTGCCTCGCCCTCTTCCAAGGCGCGTTCATCATACTGTCCGGCCGCAATCTCGCGCGTGACCTTGAGAGAGCCCGGCAGATCGCCCGCCCGGACAGCGTAACCGTCCATAGCTGACACAGCCAGCGGCGGTTGGGTTCGCCGGGCCACAATCGGTTCCGAAAGGACCCGTCCAAGAGCCTCGGGCAAAGCGATTTGCTCGGCAGCTAGGGGGCCGGAAATGGTATCAAGAATTTCGCTCAGCGCTTCGTCAAAGTCTTTCATGCGCGCAGTCTAGTGCGAAACACCGCGCCCGACCAAGGGCAGGGCGAAATCTTCACTCAGAATTGCCAGACTTAGTGAATGTGCCGGACTTGCCGCCGGACTTTTTGACCAACTGTACCGCGTCAATGACCATATCTTTCTGTACGGCCTTCACCATGTCATAGACCGTCAGAGCCGTGATCGAAACGGCGGTCAGGGCCTCCATCTCAACGCCCGTTTTACCGTCAGTCCGGCAGGTCGCGCGAATGCCGACAGCGCTGCGTTCTTCGTCCGCCCACAACGCCACCGAAACGTGCGACAGGGGCAGGGGGTGGCACAGCGGGATAAGATTGGCGGTTTGCTTGGCCCCCATGATTCCGGCAAGCCGGGCGACGGAGAACACATCGCCTTTCTTGACCCCGCCAGAGAGGATCAGCGCCAACGTCTCCGGCGCACACAGCAAGCGACCCTCGGCCACAGCTTCGCGCTTCGTGGCCGCCTTGTCGCCGACGTCCACCATGTGAGCGTTGCCGGTCTCGTCAAAGTGAGAGAAATCGTCGCTCATCTCAGGCCGCCAGTCCTAGGATGGCCCGCGTCGCTGCGCTCACGTCGTCCTGGCGCATGAGGCTTTCACCAATGAGGTAAGCTTGCGCCCCTGCGTCAGCCATCTGGAGCAGGTCTTCGTGACTATAAAGGCCGCTTTCCGCCACGAACATGCGGCCCGGCTCGATTTGCGCCGCCAGCCCCGCGCCTACGTCCAGCGAGATTTCCAGCGTCTTCAGGTTGCGATTATTGATCCCAAGCAGCGGTGATTTGAGCTGGTGTGCTCGTTCAAGTTCCTCAGCGTCGTGGACTTCGAGCAGGACATCCAGCCCCAGCTCAAAAGCGGCTGCCTCCAACTCGCTGGCCTGAGCGTCAGACAGGCACGCCATGATCAACAGAATGCAGTCCGACCCAATCGCCCTTGCTTCGGCCACCTGGTAGGGATCGAGCATGAAGTCCTTGCGCAAACAGGGAAGGTCAACCGCCCCGCGTGCCGCTGCGAGGAACGCGTCATCGCCCTGAAAGTAGGGCACGTCAGTCAGCACCGACAGACAGGTCGCCCCGCCGTGCTTGTAGGCCTGGGCCAGGGCAGGTGGGTCGAAATCGGGTCGGATCAGGCCCTTGGACGGGCTCGCCTTTTTAATTTCGGCAATCAGGGGATAGCGGCCGGCATTCTTGGTGCGCTTAAGGGCATCAATAAACCCCCTCGGCCCTTCGACCTCGCGTGCCATTGCCTCAAGCTCAGACAGGGAGCGCCGTGCCTTGTTCGCGGCGATCCATTCGCGTTTGTCGTCGCAGATTTTGGTCAGGACATTAGCCATTGGTAATCTCAATCAGCGTGTTCAGTGCGTTGCGCGCCGCGCCGCTATCAATGGCGTCGGTGGCTATCGTAACGCCAGCACGAATATCATCGGCCTTGCCAGCTACGCACAGTGCGCCTGCTGCGTTTAGTACCACGATGTCGCGGTAAGGGCCCGTTTGGCCATCCAGCACGCCGCGCAGTGCCGTAGCGTTCTCTTCAGCTTCGCCGCCGCGCAGATCTTCGATCTTTGCGCGCTCGATCCCGGCGTCTTCGGGGGTGATGATGAAGGTGTTGATCTTGCCCTCGCGCAGTTCGGCGACGCGGGTTTCCCCGCACGTCGTCATCTCATCCAAACCGCTGCCGTCGCTATTCGCACCGTAAACCACCCAAGCGCGCTCAGACCCCAGCTCCTTTAGCACACGGGCCAGCGGCTCCACCCACTGTGGCGCAAACACGCCCAGCAGCTGCATTTTTGCCCCGCCAGGGTTGGTCAGTGGACCCAATAGGTTGAAGACGGTTGGAATCTGCAATTCCTTGCGCACTGGCATGACGTGCTTGATCGCGCCGTGGTGGCGTTGGGCGAACAGGAAGCCGACGTTGGCTTGGGCAATTGCTTGCTCGATCAGGCTGAAGTCTGCCTCCAGGTTCACACCCAGCGCGGCCAAAACGTCCGCTGCACCTGACTTTGACGTCGCGGCACGGTTGCCGTGCTTGGCTACAGGGACACCGCTGCCTGCCAGCACGAAGGAAACAGCTGTAGAAATGTTGTAAGTGCCTGACTTATCTCCCCCGGTGCCGCATACGTCGATGGCGCCTTCCGGAGACTGTACACTGGACATCAGGCCGCGCATGGCCCTTGCTGAACCGGCGATTTCCTGCACGCTCTCGCCTTTGGTCTTCAGCCCCCAGAGGAAGGCACCGGAAAGGGCAGGCGAAACCTCGCCCGACATCATGGCACGCACGGCGCTTTCGGCTTGCTCATCCGACAGGTCCTGTCCGCAAGCGATCTGATTCAGCAGGCTGATAAACGATGACACAGCGGTCCGTCCTCAATCGTTCTAAGGGTCGTCAGGCCGCCTCAGCAGGCCATTCAATCTGGTTGTTCGCCGCCCGTGCCGTATCCAGGAAATTTTGCAGCATGTCGTGGCCGTACTCGGTTTCGATGGACTCAGGATGGAATTGCAGGCCGTGGATCGGCAGCTTGCGGTGATTCATGCCCATGATCAGACGGTCTTCCGTCTCTGCCGTCACTTCAAAGTGCGACGGTAAAGACCCTCGCTCCACCACCAGCGAGTGATAGCGGGTCGCGCTCAGGGTATCGGGCAGGCCTTTGAACAGGCCTTTTCCGCGGTGCCGGATCTCAGACAGCTTGCCGTGTCGCGGGACCTCCCGCACGACCAGCCCGCCCAGGGCTTGCCCGATCGATTGATGCCCCAGACAAACGCCGAGCAGTGGCAAGCGCGTCTGTGCAGCGAGGGTAACCATGTCCAGGCAAATCCCGGCATCGTCGGGCGTGCAAGGGCCGGGAGACAAGATCACGCCTTCGGGACGCCGCGCCATGACTTCCATGGGGGTGATTTTATCGTTGCGGACAACCTCAACCTCTGCGCCCAATTCTCCAAGAAAATGAACCAGGTTGTAGGTGAAGCTGTCATAGTTATCGATCAGAATGAACATAGGCTAAGTGTAAGCAAGCCCATTGCGCTTGTCACGTACCACGGACGCAAACTTGAAATCTAAGCGACGCACGGGAATGACCTTGAGAAAGCGCTCAGCCAGTCCGCAACCAGTTCGGGCTAAGGCCGTGCAAAGGAGTTTTGAAGGTGGAAAAGATCGCAAATCCGGGCGCGCTGAAGAGCTATTTCAACCGGGATTATGTTGCATGGTTGGGGCAGTCGCTTCGGCAGGCCCAGCCATCCTTTGACCAGACTGGCTTCGAGAGCGCTGCTGCTGAAGGTTTGGAGGCCTTGGAGCTTAAGGCAAAGACCGAGCATATTGCCACGGTCATGGGGCGTTTTCTGCCCTCGGCCTTTCCGGAAGCCTTGGAAATCGTCCAGCGTTCTATGGGAGATCCAGGGCCGGAACCGGATGAAGAAAGCATGGGAGGCTTCCAGTTTTGGCCTCACGTAACTTTCCTCTCCGCCTTTGGTTTGTCTGAACCCCAGGCAGCGTTGCGCGCCATGCGGGAGTTTACTCAGCACTACAGCTGCGAATTCTGCATCCGTCCTTTCCTGATCCACCACCCCGAATTGGCCCTTGAACACGTTCGTCAGTGGGCGGTGGATCCCGATTGGCGCGTCCGTAGGCTGGCCTCTGAAGGCACGCGCCCGCGCTTGCCCTGGGGGGAGCAGATACGATCCTTTGTTGCTGACCCTGTCCCGGTGCTTCAGGTGCTGGAGGGCATGCACGATGACCCTCGTCTCATCATTCGACGCTCCGTCGCCAACAACCTCAACGACATCGCCAAAGACCACCCCACGCAGGCGGTCGCCGCCGCCGCTGCCTGGTTTGAAACGGGCGCCGCTGGCTCTCAGTGGACCGTCAAGCACGGGCTGAGGACCCTGATCAAACAAGGAGACAGCAGGGCTATGGCCATCCTCGGCTTCGCGGGCGGAGAAGGGGTAGAAGTATCACAGCTCAGATTAGCTCCCGAGGCGCCGCATATCGGCGGGACTGCAGAGCTTTCCCTTGCCTTGCACAATGCCGAAAAGGTGCCGGTCAAGCTGGTCATCGACTATGCTCTGCGGCGTACCCTTGCCAACGGCAAGCAGGGAGAGAAGGTCTTCAAGCTGCGCACGGCCGCACTGCAAACCGGTGAAAGGCTGGAAATCGCCACGACGTTGGCCTTTAGGCAGCTATCGACCCGAACTTACTACCCCGGCTGCCACGCCATCCGTGTTCTCATCAACGGTCGGGTCGCAGCGGAACAGCCGTTTGTGTTGCATGCCTCGCAGGGTTAAACCGTGGAGATGCTTGGAAACCGTTTTTGCAGCTTCCCCCAGTCATCGTCCGAAATCCGCACCGTCGCCCGCGTGCCCTCTTCGACATTGTCATGCGCGAGCACGTTGCTGAACTCGTGCAGCCAGGCCATAGCCGCGCCCGCTGCATAGGGTACCAGCAGCTCAAGATCCTGCTCGCCATCGGACAGCGCTTCATCGATGGTTGCCAACAGCTGATCCAGACCTTCACCCGTAACAGCCGACGTCTGTGACACCGCGAACAGGGCGTCAAAGTCAGGGTCGTGCTCTGCGTCGGCCATATTTGTTGCCGCTTCCGCATGGTCGATTTTGTTCCAGACTTCGATAACAGGAATCACGTCCACCAGCGTATCCGCAGGAACAGTCCGGGCTTCGGGGCTTTCGAGGTCGGGGTCAACCGGTGGGTCCTGGATGGGAGGCGGCAGACGGTCTGGCTCTTCCGGTGTGTCCATGCGCCCCAGCGAACGCAGAACCTCCAGCACGTCCCGCTTTTGCGCATCCCATTCGGGGTTTGACGCATCCCGGACGTGAAGGATCAGGTCGGCCTCGATGACTTCTTCGAGTGTGGCACGGAAGGCATCGACCAGCTCATGCGGCAAGTCGGAAATGAAGCCCACGGTATCGGCCAAAACCAGCTCACGACCACTTTTCAACCGCAGCCTGCGCAAGGTCGGATCCAGAGTGGCGAACAGCATATCCTTGGCGAGGATATCAGCCCCGGTCAGGGCATTGAACAGCGTAGACTTGCCCGCATTCGTGTAGCCAACCAAGGCAACGACATGCGCGCCCTGACGCTCGCGTGCTGCGCGATGCAGACCGCGGGTCCGGCGCACGTCTTGCAGATCCCGTTTCAGCTTGTCGATCCGCTCCAGCAGCATTCTTCGGTCAAGCTCAAGCTGGGATTCTCCCGGCCCCCCCATGAAACCCGCACCGCCGCGCTGGCGTTCAAGATGGGTCCAGGATCGGACAAGGCGTGATCGCTGAAACGTCAGTGCCGCGAGTTCGACCTGCAGTCGCCCCTCGCGTGTCTGGGCCCGCTCGCCAAAGATTTCGAGGATGAGGGCCGTCCGGTCCAACACCTTGGCTTCCAGCTCGCGTTCAAGGTTGCGATGCTGAACCGGCGTCAGAACGGCATTGAAAATGATGACGCTGGGATAATCAAAATGCGCCCTGTCGTGCCAGTCTTTCAGTGTTCCGGTCCCGATCAGCGTCGAGGGCCGGATCGTGGATAGGTTGACGGTAGCCGCAGCCGTGACTTCCAGGCCGATGGCTTCAGTCAGAGAAATGGCTTCGCTGAGTTTATCATCTGCCGTGCGCCCAATGGCGCGAGCAGCCGCCTTGCCCCGCTCACGCGGTAGCATAACGTTGATAACAAATGCGGTTTCTTTGGATCGCTCTGAAGACTTCATCAAAGCGATCTAAGCGTCTTCTGGTCGGGTTTCAATGGCAGGCCTGTTTCAGTCTGCGGGTGGAACGATGTCTTCCATCAGGTTCACCGGCTGTGCTGGCATGATCGTCGAAATCGCATGCTTGTAAACCAGCTGCACGTGCGCATCACGTCGCAGCAGCACGGAGAAGTTATCGAACCACGTCACGATACCGGTCAGCTTCACGCCGTTGACCAGAAAAATCGTAACGGAAATCTTGTTCTTGCGAATATGGTTCAGGAAAACGTCCTGAACGTTCTTACTATCGGCCATCTTTTTTTGCCTCCCCGCCTCTCGTCCAAGCCGATCAATCGTGCCTGGGCTGGGTTTTTATGTGTCGTTTTTTGTTTCTTCGGCTTGAGCCGCTTAGGTCTGGCGTCCGCTGCAGCCAACCCAAAACCCCGCCGCAGGGGTTCCACCAACCAAGGGCTGATGAAGGGTCAAAGGGCTCAAGACCCACGAATATGCGCTTATTCCTGCTGGGAAATCAAGGAAATGCAGTTCCTGGGGGTGTTTAGCTACCCTGAGTCGCCACGTGATCGGCGAAAGCGTTGAGGATCTCCTGCACCACTGGGCCCGTTTCGCCAGAGCCAATTGTGCTGCCGTCCACAGTGCGTACAGGTCGAATCATGTTGCCTGACGAGCTTTGAAAGGCCTCATCTGCTGCCAATAGGTCGTTGACCGTGAAGGGACGTTCTTCGATTGCCCATTGATGCTTTTCTGCCAGAGCGACGACCGCTGTACGTACGATACCCTTAAGAATGGCGCGATCTGCTTGATGAGTCTGGATGATCACGCGACCTGATTCGGGATCGCGGCGCACGATCCACGCGTTCGCCGATGATCCTTCCGTCACCTCATTGTCTTTGTTCACCAGCCACATTTCATAGGCGCCGGCCTCCGCAGCCGCTTGTTTTGCCAGCACGTTGGGCAGCAGGGCGATTGCTTTGATACTTGGCCGGGCCCAGCGTTCGTCAGGTCCGGTGATTACATCAATCATGCGGCCTTGGGCCATATCATCCGGCATGCTCAGGTGGCGACCGGTCACGACCAGCGCAGGCGGCACAGGTGTAGTGGGAAACTTGTGGTCCCGAGGCGCTTCACCGCGCGTGACTTGGACATAGACAATGCCGTCCTCGATCATATTCCGCCGCGCAATCCGCCGCGCAATCATGCTCAACGCTTTGCGGCTGACCGGCTGGTCAATCCGCAACTCCGCCAGGCCGCGTTCGAGCCTGTCCCAGTGCCAGTCCTCATCGATAAAGGCGCCTTTTACGATCGGAACCACGTCATAAACGCCGTCCGCGAACTGATAGCCTCGATCTTCGATGCCGACTTGGGCGTGTCCGTGAGGAACGTAGCGGCCGTTGACATAGGCGGTTCTGGGCATGATTTTAGGACCTTGAAAATCGTTGGTGATTTCCTGTTTAGCAGTGGCCCTCGACTGGAGCCAGTGCAGCTTTTGTGCAATCCCACCGCGGCACTCAAACCGCGAGACCTATGAGCAGTCGACCTAGAAAACGCCAACGGCGACAGAGAACAGCTTTTCCGCCTTTTTGACGTAGTCGGAATGCGCAAGAAGGACCACGCGGTCGCCTTGTTCGATCACTTCATCGGGCTTTGCTGCAATATAGGTGTCGCCCCTGACTATCCCGCCAACGATCAGCAGCCCCTTTTTCTCGATCTTCTTGATCGACTTTCCGGTCAGCTCGCTCCCTTGGGCTGCTTCCACGTCAAAGATTTCACCAAAGCCTTCACCCACAGAATACACCGCGCGAATTCGCCCTTGCCGCACGTAGCGGAGGATGGAGGAAACGGTGATCAGGCGCGGGGAGACGACCACATCGATCCCCAGCTGGCCAACCAGAGTCGAAATCGACTGCCGGTTTACAATCGCCACAGCGCGTTCAGCGCCCATCCGCTTGGCTTGCAGTGCGGCAAGAATGTTCAGCTCGTCGTCATTCGAAGCAGCGACCAGCGTTTCTGTGCGGTCTACACCCGCCTCAGACATCAGTTCGGTTTCCAGCGCATCGCCGTGAAGAACTACGGTGCGGTTGAGGTGCTGTGCGGCGTATTTAGCCTGCGCGGCGTCAACCTCAATCAGCTTGATTCGCAGACTGGAGTTCTTGGCTTCCAGCAGCGTGGCAAGGTTGAGGCCAATGTTACCCCCACCCATGATTACCATCCGTCGGCCTTCCTGCTCCTCATGGCCAAACAACGCCAACACGCGCTCAACCTGCTCTTCCTGTGAGACGAAGTAGACCTCGTCACCCGCTTCCAGCTCTGTGTCACCGCTGGGTATCAGCATTTCATTTCCCCGCGCCAGCGCTACAATGCGCATCGACAGTTGGGGGAACAGGTCGGCGAGGTGATCCAGTGGCGTCCCCAAAATGGGGGTTTCGTCCATGCAGCGCACACCAACAAAAACCGCCTGACGCTTGGCCAGAGGAATGACTTCGAAAGCGCCCGGTACGGCCAGACGCCGCTGAATCGATTCCGCCACTTCCACTTCAGGCGCAATGATGTGATCGATCGGCATGTGGTCGGCTTGGAACAGCTCACGCCATTCGGGCCGCAAGTAGGTTGCTTGGCGAACCCGTGCGATCTTCTTTGGCACGGCAAACAGGGTGTGCGCCACCTGACAGGCAACCATGTTGATTTCATCAACCTGCGTCACGGCGATGATCAGGTCAGCGTCACCAGCCCCGGCTTGTTTGAGCACGTCCGGATGACCGGCATGGCCCACCAGCCCGCGAACGTCCAGCGTGTCAGTCGCAGCAGCAACCAGCGCGGGGTCGATGTCGATGACCGTCACGTCGGTATCAAAGCGTGAAAGGTATCGGGCAATGTTGGTGCCGACCTGACCGGCTCCGCAAACAATTACGCGCATGGCTTCACCCGCTCCCATTGGTCCTTCAGGCTCTGCTCAGAGCGTGTCGGAGGCTTCGTCTTCGGCTTCGTGCGCACCATCGTCTTCGCTTTGCGCCAACGCGCGGAGTTTACGGTGCAGGGCTGAACGCTCCATGCCGACAAATTTCGCCGTCCGCGTGATGTTACCGCCGAAACGCAGAACCTGAGCATCAAGATATTGTCGCTCAAACGCTTCTCGCGCTGAACGCAACGGCAGCGACATCAAGTCAGCCACGCCCGCGCCGGAGAGCACGGCAGGTCCTTCGCTTGTGATATCCGGGGGCAGCATGTTTGGGCGTACGACCCGGTCGCTGTCCTGCGGGGCCATGATGACGATCCATTCCATGACGTTTCTGAGCTGGCGTACGTTGCCGGGCCATGGATAGGCCTGCAACACCGCCAGCGCATCACCACCCAGCTCCAGCGGTTCCTTGCGGTTGTCAGCAGTCAGCCGGTCGAGAAAGGAGCGGGCCAGTTCAGCGATGTCTTCTGGACGCTTGGCCAGACCAGGGACATCGATTTCCACGACGTTCAGTCGGTAATAGAGATCCTCGCGGAACAGGCTTTCACCGATCAGCGTCCGCAAATCTCGATTGGTTGTCGAGATGATCCGGACATCCGCGCTGATTTCCTGCGTGGAGCCCAGTTGCGTGAGTGTTCCGCGATGGAGAAACCGCGCCAGTCTTGCCTGAGCATCCGGGGAAAGGTCGCCGACGTCGTCCAGCAATAGGGTACCGCCATCCGCCTGTTGGATCATGCCCGAAATCGGTGGTCGCTGACCGGTGCCGGCATCGCCAAACAGCATCGCAACGCCTTCCTCGCCATCAAACTCAAAGCACGGAACCTCGACGAAGGCTTCATCAGCGCGCAATGAGCGGTTGTGCATCATGCGGGCGAGCAGCCCTTTTCCCGAGCCCGGAGGGCCAGAGATCATCAGGCGGCTGTTGGTTGGTGCCACGCGATCCACTGTTTGCCGCAGCGACTGAACCACTTGGCTGCCACCGATCAAATCCGTATCTTCGCCCGCTTTCTGGCGTAACACGGCATTCTCAGCCTTGAGCGCGGAGGTTTCCAGGGCGCGTTGGATCAGGATGAGCAGGCGGTCAGTGTTAAACGGCTTCTCAACGAAATCGTAGGCGCCCTGCTTGATGGCCCGTACCGCAGTTTCGATCGTGCCGTGACCAGACATCATGATAACCGGCGTATTGGCTATATTTTGCGCGTATTCTTCGAGCAGTCCGATACCGTCCGCCGTTGAGCCTTGCAGCCAGATATCCTGAAAAATGAGATCTGGTCGAGCCAGGCCAACTTGACGTCGGGCCTCGGCGTCACCGTGTGCGGTGCGAACGCGGTAACCTTCGTCCTCCAGTATGCCGCTGAGCAGCATCCGAATATCGGCTTCGTCATCAACAATCAGAATGTCAGCAGACATCAATCACCCAAGCTGTTTAGCGTTAAAATTCTTCACACCAGTTGGACGGCTCACCTTGAACCCTGACGCGGTGAAACTTTTCAGCTGCAAATGTGGCGTCAATATCACAGTCAGTTTGTTGCTGCCAAGTCAATCCAATCCGGATCACAAGGATTTCGATATCAGGGATGAGTGAATGGCCCTTTAGGCTGAAATTATGATCTTATGAGGCGGCATACCCTTGATTATTCAGACGGATCGAGTGTCCGTACGCGTAACAGGTTCCCGGAGGCTGCCTCGAATCCGATGTCAGGAAACCCGTAAAATGCGCTTTTGATGGGGTAGATTAGAATTCGTCACCCAGAGCGAAGGGCACTGATAGACGCGGGTGGAAAGATCATTTGCGCTTTGGCACCGGGCAGGTCATCGGGGTCGTCGCCATTGGCCAGCAGCAATTGTCCGCCATGGTCTTCCATGATCTTCTTCACGATAGCCAAACCCAACCCCGTCCCCTTTTCCCGGGTCGTGACATAGGGTTCAGCTAGCTTGGGCAGCAGCTCGCTGGGGTAGCCCCGGCCATTGTCATTGACGGTTATGACCGTCGAGCCATTCTGGGTCTGATGCAGCGAAATTCGGATCAGCCCTTCGTGGATCCCACCCTCGATGATACTGGCTTGCAGCGCTTCAGCGGCATTTTTGATCAGATTGATCAACGATTGAGAGATCAGCTGCATATCGCAGTTCACGCGCACCGGACCGACTCCGGTTCGGTCTTCCAGGATCACACCCTCAAAGGCGCTACCCTGCAAGGACGTTACCCGACGGGCGATTTCAACCAGATCGTGGTCATCAACGCGCGGGGCTGGCATCCGAGCGAAGGAGGAAAACTCATCCACCATCCGGGCAATGTCGCCGACCTGCCCAATGATCGTGTCGGTGCAGGTTTCAAAGATATCGGGTCGATCGTCAATCTGCTTGAGATAGCGCCGTTTGAGGCGCTCGGCGGAGAGTTGGATCGGGGTCAGCGGGTTTTTGATTTCATGGGCAATCCGGCGCGCCACGTCTGACCACGCTGCCTGTCGCTGGGCGGCCAGAAAGTCAGTGATGTCATCAAAGGTCAGAACGTAGCCCAGCACGCTTTCACCCTGCATCTCAGCAACAACGGCGGTTTCCATTGTGCGTGCCTTGCCATCTGGCCGGGTATAGAGAACGTCCCCGTTATGGATGACCGCTGGCTCGTTTTTGGCTCGCGAGAGAAGGTCGTCAAACATGGGCAAGACAACGCTCAGTGGTTTGCCGATGCTCTCTTCGAGGTCAAGATCGAACAGTTTATTTGCCCGCCGGTTCGGCAGGTTGATATTCATTTCGCTGTCCAGGCCGATGACGCCACGGGAAACACCCGACAGCACAGCCTCAGAAAATCGTCGCCTCAGATCAGCTTCGTCGGTTGCCTGAAGAAGGGCGACCTGCTGGGCTTCGATCTGATTCGCCATGCCGTTGAACGTACGGGACAGTGTGGAAAGTTCATCGCCACGGGTTTGGTCAGCCACCGAAACCCGCGTTGACAAATCGCCCGAGCCCAGCTTATCCGCTGCGCGCGTCAGTTCCAGAATGGGCGTGGTCAACCATAGAGCAAAGCGTAGGCCCGCCATCCCGGCCAGGATCACCAGCAGCAGGGCCACCACAAAGAACAGCAACGCGAAAATCAGCCGGTACTGCTCCGCAGCGCGAGACATATTTGAGTAGCGGTTGCTGGCCTCATTGGACAGCTTCACGCGCTCCACCACCTCATCGTCAACGTCGACCGATGCCACCAGATAGGTGTCGGTCAGAAACGCGTTCTCAATAGCAATTAGCATCGACAGAACGTCGTCGTCAGGCAGGGAAATTTCGACGCCCCGGTTGTCGACCCGGTTGCCACGAGGGCGTAGATCGTCTGCCAGATCAAAGGCGTCCGAGGGCAGATTCAGGACAGCCTCCTCCGACAAGCCCTGTGCAGAGGTAACAATCGTTCCGTCTCGACGGATCACGCTGGCACCCGAAAGCCGGCGTACACCCGCAGATTTGTAGATGACCTGTTGTACAGCAGAGATGTTTGAGGCGAGTTCGTTCAGCCCTTCGATATCGTCTGCAACGCGGGAGGCTTGGAAGTTCAGGCGAGAGCGGTGTTCACCCAGATAAGCCTGCGCCACCTCGCGGGAGCTGTTGACGGCATCGCTCACCGCACCGCCAAACCAGGTCTGAATACCAAATCCCAGGACCAGAACAGCGACCAGTGAAATCAGAAACGTTGGCAAACTCGCGACAACGACCAGAAACAGAACAACGCGCCTGTAGACCTGGGTGCCCGACAAGCGGTCGCGGATATCGACCCAAGCATAGAAAGCTTGCACGGTGATAAAGGTAGCCAGCGCTACGAGCAGGATCAGGTCAAACCACAGCAGCGATACAATGCGCCCTAGGGGCCGGGTCGGTGAGAAACCTCGCCACAGCTCAAAGCCTGTCCACGCCAGCACCAGCAACGAAACCACCGTCAACGCTCCGACGAACAGCGTCAGTGTGCGGTTGCGACCGATGCTAGACATCGCATCAGACTGCGCCGCCGGGGAACCGTCCTGTTCCTCGGGCGCCAAGACCAGCGGTGATAGCGATGCGTCACTCATAGTAAGGCAAAGCGCCTCCGGACGCTCGCGTTAAACCGGGTCGTCCGGCCTCCGCAGGCCTCGAACCACTTCAATATCCAAGTCCCGTATTTTCTTCCGAAGTGTATTTCGGTTCAAGCCCAGGACTTCCGCAGCACGAATTTGGTTGCCACGCGTTGCATCTAGGGTTTGTTCGATCAGCGGTTTCTCAATTTGTTTCAGCACTCGATTGTATAATCCCGCCGAAGGCAATCCATGAGTGTGGGCCGAAAAGAAGGCGCGAAGATGTTGATCCACTGCTGATCGCAAAGACGCGTGTGCTGTCTCGTTTTGCCCGGTCAGGGAGCCTGCCAGCTCCTTGTCCACCACGTCCGCGTCGATCTCGTTCTGGCTATAGAGCGCGCACGTCCGCCGAACATTGTTTTCCAGCTCCCGAACGTTGCCCGGCCAGGAGTGTTTTTTCAGCGCGTCGAGCGCTTCGGCGGAGAAGCTTTTGCTTGGCAGACCCTGGGATGCGTTCATTTCGACAAAATGCCGAACGAGGTCAGGAATATCGTCCAGGCGCTCTCGCAGCGGTGGAACCCGCAGAGGAACCACGTTGATGCGGTAAAACAAATCCTCCCGGAACAGCCCAGCTTGAACGGCAGCACTGAGATCACGGTGAGTCGCCGCAACGATCCTGACATCAGCACGCATTTTCTGGCTGCCGCCAATGCGCGTGTATTCGCCTTCTTGGAGCACCCGCAAAAGCCGCGTTTGCGCTTCCAGCGGCATGTCACCGATTTCGTCGAGGAACAGCGTGCCATACTGCGCTTGGCTGAATTTTCCGTCGAACCGGGCGTTAGCGCCAGTGAAGGCCCCTTTTTCGTGGCCGAACAGCTCGCTTTCGATCAGTTCTTTGGGAATCGCGGCCATGTTAACGGCTACGAAAGGGGCTTCTCTGCGGCGGGAAAAATCGTGCAGCGCGCGGGCGATCAGTTCCTTCCCAGTCCCACTTTCCCCCGTAATCAGTGCGGTCAGATCGGTTTTGACCAGGCGTGCGATCACCCGATAGATGTCTTGCATGGCCGCGGATCGACCAATCAGCGGCAGGCGGTCAAGCCGGGTCTCTTCGCGGTTTCGATCCCGCTCCTTTTGCTCCTTGGCGGCTGTTGCGCGCTGGCTGGGCTGTGCCAGGCCTCGCTCTACCGCATTCAGCAACTCAGTCAGGTCAAAGGGCTTAGGCAGGTATTCGAAAGCGCCCCGATCGGTCGCTTTCACGGCTGTTAAGAGCGTGTTCTGCGCGGACATTACAATAACCGCCATATCCGGACGCAAAGCCCGGATGCGTGGAACCAGTTCAAGCCCGTCACCGTCTGGCATGTGCACATCTGTGATAACGAGATCGCCATCACCTGCTTGTACCCATTGCCAAAGTGTCGAAGCATTTCCGGTCGCCCGAACGCGATGACCAACCCGTCCTAGCGCGCGTGAAAGCACAGCACGAATAGCGCGGTCATCGTCTGCGATGAGAATTGTGGCGTTAGATTGCATCATATTTAAGCACTTAACCTGAATTCACCGTGGCGAAAAGGCCAAATGCTCAATACATGGGCAATTGCAGGCGAAAAACTGTTTTGCCGGGTTCGGATTCAAAGTCTACGAAGCCACCCATGTCGTCAGTCAGTTTTGACACCAGAGCCAGCCCCAAGCCCGTACCCTTGGCCTTATTGCTGGTAACGAAGGGATCAAAAACAGCGTCACCCAAGGTATCCGGAATACCGGGGCCATTATCAATAATCATGACGTGCAGCGGCAATTCGACGCGCTCACCGCTTCCGCTCGGTGTAATCCGCGTCCCGAGCCGGTAACGGGTGGAAAGAGTGACTTCGCCACGGTCATCAGGCGCGGCTTCACAGGCGTTTTTGATCAGGTTCAAAACCACTTGAATCAACGAATTCTTGTGCCCCGCGACGTCCGGTAGGGAGGGGTCGAAATCGCGGTGGAATGTGATGCTGGCCCCAAAGCTGTTCTCGGCCAGGGCCAGCGCATGGTTCAGCACTTCATGAATGTTGACTGGCTCAGCCACGCTGCTCTCGAAGTTGCCGAAGGCTTCCATCCTTTCGATTAGACTGGCGATGCGGTCAGTTTCTTCTTCAATCAGTGCGGTAAGCTGCCGGTCTTCCTCGTCCTCAATGCTAAGCGAGAGCAGCTGCGCCGCACCCTTCATGCCAGCCAGTGGGTTCTTGATTTCGTGAGCGAGCATAGAGCCCATCGACGACATGGAGCGTCCGGCGGTCATGTTTGTTAGCTGCTGGTCCAGTGCATCGGTCATGCCGCGCGGCAGCAGGCTGACAACGACTTCACCGTTGTAAGTCCCGGCGTCGCCCATTGCCAGCGGCGCAACATGAGCCGTCACGCTGTGCTCGCCGATGCGCGGACTTTCCAGGCGAATGTCAAAGTCGCTTGCCGAATTTCGTCGCGAACGGGCGAGCGAGATCAGGCTGATAAGCGGGTTGTCCTCAAGGATGTATTCGGTGAGTTTCGTCCCCCGCAGCACTTCGGTCGAGTGTTGCAGCAGATCCTCTCCCGCAGGATTGGCAAAAACCACGAAATCGTCGCCATCCAAAACAAGAATGGGGTGAGGCAGTCCCTCGAGAATGGATTCAGGTGTCAGTTTCATTGGACCTTCATGCTGCCAAAGCCAGATCAGGCTTCGAAGGGAAGTGCTCGCACTCAGCCGCACGAGCGAAGAAATCCCTGATGACTGCGTACACGGTTTCGGGATCATCGGTTGTGTTGGCGGCCTTCCGGAAGGCGCCTGCGCCATCGATGCCAACCAGGGCGGAGGACACGTGTTTGCGGGCCTGACGCAATCCATGGGCGGTCCCATGGTAGGTCAGCATCCGTTCGAGCAGGTCAAACAGCCCGGCTTCGCGCTGGGCAGCGCCCGGAACGGGTTTTGGGGGCCTTCCGGCAAGGTGGTCCACAGCCTGATCCAGCACCCATGGCTGGTCCTGTGCCGCACGGCCAATCATCACGCCTGCCGCATCGGACTGGCCGAGGGCGCGGTCGATGTCCTCAAGGCTGCAAATATCGCCATTGACCAAGAGCGGTAACGATGTCGCGGCGCGGACCTCACCCACTTTCATCCAGTCGGCTGCACCCTTGTAAAACTGACACCGGGTCCGGCCATGGACCGTTACGCCGTCCAACCCGGCATTTTCTGCCATGCGCGCCAGAGCCGGGGCGTTGAAGAAATTATCATCCCATCCCAGGCGCATTTTGACCGTGAGAGGAACCGTTATGGCGGCCCTGACCGTGTCAAAGATGTCGCCACAGAGGGCCTCATCGCGCATCAGAGCGGAACCGCTGGCCTTGGTGACAACCTTGCGGGCCGGACAGCCAAAGTTCAGATCAATGGTGTGGGCGCCCCGACCTTCCATGATGCGGGCCGCTTCAGCGATCAGGTCAGGTTCTGTTCCCGCGAGCTGAACGATAATGCCCGGCTCGTCGTCGATGGCCTTATTGAGTTTGCGACTGTCTTTCACAACTCTGATGGCAGCTTCAGAAGCAATCATCTCCGTAACCACCTGCCCTTGGCCAAGGTTTCGGATGTAATCCCGGAACGGGCGATCAGTGACGCCAGACATGGGCGCCAGAACCACACGATCCTGCCAGCCCAACCGCCGCAAGGGGTCTGGGGTAGGGGGCACAAGAGGGAGCTTCCGAGTATTCATAGTGTGTGACGTACGCGAGGGGTCGCCTTCCGGCAACGGCTGGTCTATATTATGCGCAAAATTCAGGCATTCTCCAGATTTATTAACCGCCCGCTTTGGCTCACTAATCCATTTGTAAACACGGCTCATTATGATTGCACGACGTCTCGCTCAAATCGCACGAACTTACCTGCCCGTTGCCTTTTTCACGGCCACGGCGCTGTATTTCATTTTTCATCTGGTAACCGGAGACCGTGGCTTGCTCGCGTACATCGCAATCAAGCGGGAGCTGGACGACGCGACGGTCATTCTTGCCGAGCTTGAAGTCGAGAAACAGGATCTCCAACGCGATGTTTCGCTGCTATACGATACCCCGATCGACGTGGATATGCTCGAGGAGCGGGCGAGAGTAGAACTTGGTTTCGTACGGGAAGACGAGACAATCATTCTCCATCCCAAGGCAGATTAACAAAATTATGGTTAATCCTCAAAAAAAGACGACTGATCAATGTTTTAGATAGCATTGTTTTTCTCTAAAAAGAGCGTATTTTAGCCTTTGACTGAGTGATGCAACCCAAGCAGAGGCAAAGCGATGGCCACGACGGCACGAAAATCCGCCAAACGTGCTTCGTCGAACAAGCAGTTCGATGATGCGCAACTCACCAAGTTTTATGAAGACATGCTGCTGATCCGCCGGTTCGAGGAAAAGGCAGGACAGCTTTATGGTATGGGTCTGATTGGCGGTTTCTGTCACCTCTACATCGGTCAGGAAGCCGTCGTAGTCGGCATCCAGCATGAGTTGGAAACCGGCAAGGACAGCGTGATCACCGGCTATCGCGATCACGGCCACATGCTGGCGACCGGCATGGATCCCGACGGCGTCATGGCCGAACTGACCGGGCGCGAAGGCGGCTATTCCAAAGGCAAGGGCGGTTCCATGCACATGTTCTCGACCGAGAAGCGATTCTTTGGGGGGCACGGCATCGTGGCCGCGCAGGTCGCTTTGGGTGGCGGACTGGCCTTTGCACACAAATACAATGACGACGGCGGCATCGCGGTTGCCTACTACGGCGACGGCGCGGCCAATCAGGGGCAGGTGGCCGAGACCATGAACATGGCCTCGCTGTGGCAGCTGCCGATCCTGTTTGTCTGCGAGAACAACCGCTACGCGATGGGCACGTCGAATGAGCGCGCCGCAGCCGTTACCGACTACGCGGCGCGCGGCAAACCCTATGGCATTCCGGGCGCGCGGGTAGATGGTATGGACGTTGAGGCGATGGCGACCGAAGCGGCCAAAGCAGTCAAGCACGTCCGATCCGGCAAAGGGCCGTACGTGCTGGAGGCCATGACGTACCGCTACCGTGGCCACTCCATGTCTGATCCTGCGAAATACCGCACCAAAGAAGAGGTGCAGAAGTACCGTACTGAGCAAGACCCGATCGAGCGCCTGCGCGAAAAGCTGCTGGAAGGTGGGGTGATTGATGAAGCCGGACTGAAGGCGATCGACAAGGACATCAAAGCCGTTGTCGCCAAATCCGCTGACTTCTCGCAAGCCTCACCCGAGCCTGCGCCGGAAGAACTTTACACCGACGTTTACGTCAGCGCCTAAGACAGACAGGGAGATCACGATCATGGGTATTGATATTCTGATGCCGGCCCTGTCGCCGACCATGGAAGAAGGCACACTCGCCAAGTGGCTGGTGAAAGAAGGCGACCCGGTATCCAGCGGGGACATCATCGCCGAAATCGAAACCGACAAAGCCACCATGGAAGTCGAAGCCGTCGATGAAGGCGTGGTGGCTAAGCTGTTGGTGGCCGAAGGAACAGAGGGCGTGGCCGTTAATGCGGTAATCGCCGTTTTGGCGGAAGAGGGCGAAGATACTGCTGCGGCAGCCGCAAGTGCGGGTTCCAGCCCAACGCCAGAGCCGGAGCCAGAGCCAGAGCCAGAAGCGAAGTCAGAGCCCACCAGTGCAGCCGCA
>PAHJ01000124.1 GCA_002705565.1 Geminicoccus sp.
CATGGCGATGCGCGTTTACTACGACAGCGATTGCGACATTAACCTGATCAAGGACAAGAACGTCCTGATCGTTGGCTACGGCTCACAGGGCCACGCTCATGCAAACAACCTGAAAGATTCGGGTTGTAAGCACGTGAAAGTCGGCTTGCGTCCGGGTTCCGGTTCGGCGGCTAAGGCTGAAGCGGCTGGACTAGACGTTACCGATCCGGCGTCAGGCGCGGCTTGGGCTGACGTGACCATGGTTCTGGTTCCCGATGAGTTGCAGGCTGACCTGTGGGTCGACTCTCTGCGCGATAACATGAAGCAGGGTTCTGCGCTGGCATTTGCGCACGGCTTGAACATCCACTTCCAGCTGATCGAAGCCCGTCCGGACCTCGACATCATCATGATCGCGCCAAAGGGCCCTGGCCACCTGGTGCGCGCTGAGTACCTCAAGGGCGCTGGCGTACCAACGCTGATCGCTGTTGAGCAGGACCCGTCCGGCAACGCCAAGGACATCGCCCTGTCCTATGCATCCTCAAACGGCGGTGGCCGCGCAGGTATCATCGAGACCACCTTCAAAGAAGAGTGTGAAACCGACTTGTTCGGTGAGCAGGCTGTTCTGTGTGGCGGTATTTCGCACCTGATCATGGCCGGCTTTGAAACGCTGGTTGAAGCAGGCTACGCGCCTGAAATGGCATACTTTGAGTGCCTGCACGAAACAAAGCTGATCGTTGACCTGCTGTACGAAGGCGGGATGGCGAACATGCGTTACTCGATTTCCAACACCGCTGAGTACGGCGACTACATGACCGGTCCTCGCATGGTGACGGAGGAGACCAAGGCGGAAATGAAGCGCGTTCTGGAAGACATCCAGACCGGCCGTTTCGCACGCGATTTCGTGCTGGAGAATCGGGCAGGTCAGCCGCACCTCAAAACCAAGCGCAAGCTTCAGCAGAGCCACCAGATCGAAGAAGTTGGCGCCAAGCTGCGTGCGATGATGCCATGGTTGTCTGAAAACAAGCTGGTAGACAAGGCGACCTCTTCGGGTCAGTAAGCCGGGTTTTCAGTCGATTAAAAAAGAAAGGGGGCAAGCCTTACCCGGGCCTGCCCCTTTTTTGCGTTATGGCGTTCTTGGCGCTCCTTGGGATTGCCAAGCTGCGCAAGTCGTGTTTTCATTGTTACATGGAATTCATAGCGGCCCTTACTGTTCTGCTTCTACCCAGCCCCTGACGTCTCAGCCGGGCTGCGTTCCGGCATGCGATCAGGGGCCTTGAAAAACCTTCCTCCAAAATGCGAAAACACGGCACCAAAGACGCGGCCCAAATACCAACTTGACGTTGGCGCGGGCGCGAGCGGACGCCGAGATCAGGACAAAGACTCATGAGCATGCAGAAAACCGACGACAACCGCGTCAAAATTTTCGACACCACCCTGCGCGATGGTGAACAGTCCCCAGGCTTTTCGATGAACCACGAAGAAAAGCTTCGGATGGCGGCGATGCTGGAAGAGCTGGGCGTGGATATCATCGAAGCGGGGTTCCCGATCGCCTCTCAGGGCGACTTCGAGTCCGTGCGAGCTATTTCCAAGCAAGCCTCCGAACATGTGGTGATCGCCGGGCTTTGCCGCGCGTCGGTCAAGGACATCGACCGGGCGTGGGAAGCATTGCAGTATGCGCCACAGGCCCGGATTCATACCTTCATTTCGACCTCCCCGGTCCACATGAAATACAAACTTCGGATGGAGCCTGAAGCCGTACTTGAGGCCATCCACAACTCAGTATCTCACGCCGCGTCGCTGACCGGTGATGTGGAATGGTCCCCGGAAGACGGTACGCGGACCGAACCTGACTTTTTGGTCAAGTCAATCACGACCGCCGTAAAAGCGGGTGCGACGACGATTAACGTGCCGGACACGGTGGGGTATCTGGTGGCGGATGAGTATGCAGAGTTGATTAAGATGCTGCTGAACTCGGTCCCTGGTTTGGACAAGTGCACGATCTCAACGCACTGCCATAACGACCTGGGCGTGGCGGTTGCCAACTCGCTGGGCGGTGTTTCAGCAGGCGCGCGGCAGATCGAGTGCACGATCAACGGCATCGGCGAGCGGGCCGGGAACGCGTCGCTTGAGGAAGTCGCCATGGCGCTCCAAGTGCGCGGCGACCGGCTGCCGTACTGGACCAAGATCGACAGCACTAAGTTGTTACGAGCCTCGCAGATGCTCCAGTCCATCACCGGCTTCTCCGTCCAGCCCAACAAAGCCATCGTGGGCGCAAACGCCTTTGCGCATGAATCCGGCATTCACCAGGATGGCATGCTTAAGAACGCGCAGACCTATGAAATCATGACGCCGGAAAGCGTCGGGTGGAGCAAAACCAATCTTGTGTTGGGCAAGCACTCTGGCCGGGCGGCTTTTCGCGATAAGCTGGTGCAATTGGGCTACGAAGACATTGGCGAAAACGCGTTTCAGGATGCCTTTGTTCGGTTCAAGGATCTGGCCGACCACAAGAAAGACGTCACTGACGAAGACATCGTCACGCTGGTCGATGACAGCGCGAGTGACCAGGCCGCTGCATTCACCCTCAACGACCTGAAAATTCATTCCATCGTGCATGGCGTTGCCCGCGTTGACGTGACCGTCAGTGTTGAAGGCGAAGATCAAACCGTCACGACCGAGGGCAACGGTGCCGTTGATGCGATCTTCAAGGGCATCAAGGAAGTCACCGGACTGCAGGACCAAAAGCTGGACCTGTATCAGGTCCACGCAGTCACCGGCGGGACCGATGCGCAGGCCAAAGTGACGGTGAGGCTAAGCCAGGAGGGGCGCACTGTGTCCGGGACGGGCGCAGACTACGACACGCTCTTCGCTTCTGCGCGTGCTTACATCCACGCGCTGAACAAGCTTCAGGTGTCAGAAGCCCGGGTCCACGCCCATCGCGGCGGTGAAGGCGAAGCGGCCTGATCGGATCTACCGACAAATTTGATGAATGGATCAAGGGGGCTCTGTCTTCACGCAGAGCCCTTTTTTAGGCGACCACTGCCATGTTCAAAGCCGAACATGAAGCACTCTAAAAATAATTAATCATGAAATAATGTAAAATCAAAATTAAATAAAAGGGTTGTATTTCAGCATTTTAGGTCAGGTTGGCGCTGGGTATTAGCATCTTATTTGGCGTCATTTGGACACGAGAAACCTGCCTTTTCCGACCGGTTTTAGCTGCGGGTTGCGGCATGCCTGGACGACAGAATGATCGAAGCGCCCTATGGTTCTCAGCGCATTTTTGGGAGCAATTCTGCGTTGTGCAATTCTGCGTCTCGCTGAATGAATTGGGCAAGATGCATTTAGTGTTTTTCCTCAGGCCTATAACGCCTTAAATAGCCCATCATTGTAGTAAATTTATGAGGAGTGTTCCGGCATGCCGAGCATCACTGTTGTAGACCGCGATGGAAGTGAGCAGACCTTGGAGGCCAAAACAGGTCATAAGGTCATGGAAATCATTCGCGACGCCGGTATGAATATTGAGGCGGCGTGCGGCGGGTGCTGCGCTTGCGCGACCTGTCACGTTTATATCGATGGCGCGTGGTTCGGGAAGCTTCCTGGTGCTGACGAGGAAGAGCTGGATATGCTGGACCTGGCCATGGATGTTCAGGACACCAGCCGCCTTTCCTGCCAACTCGAAATGTCGGACGAGCTGGACGGTTTGCGGATTGAACTCGCGCCGGCTTGATCTGAGGAATTCCAGAGAACGATGATGAGCCAAAACTGGTGGGATGGAGCGGTAATCTATCAAATCTATCCGCGATCTTTTAGGGACAGCAACGCCGATGGTATTGGCGACCTTCCCGGTATCACGGACAAGCTGACCAGTATCGCTGACCTGGGCGTGGATTGCATTTGGCTCTCACCCTTCTTCAAGTCGCCATTTAAGGATTTTGGGTACGACGTATCGGATTACCGCGCCGTCGATCCGGTTTTTGGCACCGACGAAGACTTCGATATGCTGCTGGACAAGGCGCACAGCCTGGGTCTGAAGGTGATCCTGGATCAAGTGCTCTGCCATTGTTCAGCCGAGCATAAATGGTTCGAGGAATCGCGGCAGGATCGTACCAACCCAAAGGCAGACTGGTTCGTCTGGAGCGATCCCAAGCCCGATGGTACGGAGCCAAATAATTGGCTGTCGTTCTTTGGTGGCAGAGCCTGGACCTGGGATGCACAGCGTCGGCAGTACTACTTTCATAACTTTTTGACTTCTCAACCCAACTTGAACCACCAGAACCCCGAGGTTCGGGCTGCGGTGATTGCCGAGTGCCAGTATTGGTTGGACAAGGGGGTGGACGGGTTCCGCCTGGACGCCATTCACACGCTCGCCTTTGACCCCGAATTCCGCGACAACGACCCGCGCGGTGCGGAAGAGGCTGGCGGCGATGATTCCCGCGTTGCACAGCCCTTCGGCATGCAATACATCCAGTCCCGACAGATCGATCAGCCTTGGGGCGAGGTCTTCCTCAAGGAACTGCGCACGTTGGGCGACAGTTACGATGAGCCGCGCTTCCTGATGGGCGAGTTGGGCGGCGAAGACGGGATGGCGATGATTGACCGCTTTACCCAGCCTGGTCTGCTGCACTCTTGCTATAACTTCGACCTTCTGGCCTGGGATGGTCAGACGGCGGAGGAGTTGGAAGGCGTGTTGCGGAGGGTGACGGATAACCTCGATGGGCATCAGATCACATTCGCAACCTCCAACCACGATGTTCCCCGCATCTCCTCGCGCCAGGTCAAGCGACTGGACCTTCAGCCGCGTGACACCGACCGTGTCGCGATGATGATGATTGAGCTGGAACTCGCACTGCATGGTTCGGTCTGTATTTATCAGGGCGAAGAACTGGGGCTAGAAGACGCAGACCGGCTGACGTTTGAGGATCTGCAAGACCCCTGGGGCATCGAGTTCTGGCCGACCTTCAAAGGACGCGACACGTGTCGCACGCCGATCCCTTGGAATGCCAACGAGCCGCATGCAGGCTTCAGTCTGGCAGAAAAGCCCTGGCTGCCCGTTGATGAGCGACATCTGTCCCGCAGTATGGACCAGCAGATGGCAGATCCCACCAGCTTTCGCGCCCAGGTAAAACGGCGCATCGCCCAGCGAAAGGCGGGAGAGATTTTGATGGGTGGCGACTTGGAGGTTCTTGATAGCCCCGAGGATATGGTTGTTTTTAAGCGAAAATCTGGAAACAAGATTCAAGATATGATATTCAACTTTGGCACGAAGACTGCATCTTTTGATGGGATCGATGTCGAGGGTTTGTCTTCGATTTTCACATCCCCTGTGCCCGAGTAACGAAACCTAGTCTTCACTCGGGCCTAATGGAGAGGTCCGAGTTTATGAAGCAATCGCGTTCCTCTCTGTCCGAGGGATTCATCAAAATTGGCGCGGAACACAAGATTAGCCCCGATGTCTGGGAAGACTTACGGGTCTTGCTGGCTTTTGCCCGCGCGGGCACCATTGCCCGGTGCGCTGAACTGCTTGGCGTGACTCAGCCGACCGTCATCCGAAAGCTTGCGGCGCTGGAGAGCGCCATGGACCGGCGCTTGCTGGTCCGTAACACCCGTGGGTCGTCGTTGACCCAAGAGGGTGAGAAGCTGGTGGCGCTGGCTGATCAGATGGATCGACAGGTCGCCATGGCTTTGAATGCGGCGACGCTGGACGGGGCTGAGGTGAAAGGGAACGTCCGCGTTTCCTGCACTGACGGCTTGCTGAGTTACTGGCTCGCACCGCGCGTGAGAGATTTCAAGACCGATTATCCGGGTGTGTCGCTGGAGCTGTATTCCACCAATGAACCGCCCGACCTGGAGCGCCGCGAAGTGGACGTGGTGTGTTCTTTCCTTGATTTCCAGAACGCGAACATCCTGTCGCGCCGGGTTGGTTTTGTGCATCTGACGCCGTTCGTGTCAAAGGCCTTCGTCAACCAACACGGTATGCCTGACGCCGAGGAAGATTGGTCAAAATACCCGATCGTCGATCACATCGCTTACCGGGACATGGTGGCCGGATTTGCGGACTGGATGAAGCTGATCGCCGGGTCACAAACCAAATACGTCAGCAACAATTCGACCACCTATTACCACCTGGTCCGGTCTGGCATGGGGATTGGTTTTTTGGGCAACTATGCCGCTCTGGATCCTGAATTGATGCCGATTCTCGGAAACCCCGCCCACACGACGACCCCGCTCTATGTCGGGGCTCTGCGGGTATTACACGATGACCCCTCTGTGCGTGCTGTGGTTGATTGGGTACATCAGACTTTTGAGCGCGCGGGAGATCCGTGGTTCCGTAAGACTCTGTTCCAACCTGATTCTTTGGAGATGGAGCACATGTTGCCAGAGCGCGAAAAGCTGCAAGCGGTGATGCGCGGGAATGAGATAGCACACAGCCGCTAGGCTTAGGGGCTTGATTTCTGGTCGAGGTTTGGGCTTTGTGGTCTGGCTTGGCGGAGCAAACCGCCACCAGACTAGAGGTTTGAACCATGACGACGCACGACGTGCGTTCGTTCGCTGCACCTTTGCGTGCACCGACGGACACACTCAGCGGCGCAAACAATGCGCCTGTGGCTCCGTCCACACCCATGCCGGCCGCAAAGCCGAGCGACCCCAATTTCTCTTCCGGTCCGTGCACCAAGTTTCCCGGTTGGTCCGTTGATCACCTGGTCAACGCTGCCATCGGCCGCTCGCATCGAGCCAAAGAACCCAAAGCCAAACTCAAAGCGGTGATCGACCGCTCCAAGGCTATGCTAGGCCTGCCTGAAGACTGGCTGCTCGGCATCGTGCCTGGCTCCGACACAGGCGCTGTGGAAATGGCCATGTGGTCGATGCTAGGCGCCCGCCCGGTGACGATCCTTGAGTGGGAGAGCTTTTCCAAAGACTGGGCGACTGATGCCATCAAGCAGCTCAAACTTCAGGACGCGCAGGTCAAAAAGGCCGGCTATGGCGATCTCCCGGATTTAGCCAGCGTAGACCCTGCCCACGACATCGTTTTTCCCTTCAATGGCACCACCTCCGGCGTGCGCGTACCCCATATGGATTGGGTATCTGACGACCGCGAAGGCATCGTTATTTGTGACGCCACATCAGCTGCCTTTGCCATGGACATGGATTTTAGAAAATTGGACGTGGTCACCTGGTCCTGGCAGAAAGTGCTGGGCTCCGAAGCGGCGCACGGCATGCTGGCCCTGTCGCCACGCGCAGTAGCACGGTTAGAGGGCTTTGAGCCTGATCGCGCGTTGCCGAAGTTGTTTCGCATGACCAAAGCGGGAAAGATCAACGCTGGCATTTTTGAAGGCGCGACCATCAACACGCCATCCATGCTGGCCGTTGAAGATGTTCTGGCGGCGCTGGACTGGGCCGACAGCATTGGTGGCGGTGCAGCGCTCATTGCGCGGGCCGATGCCAACTTTGCCGCCTTGGATACGTGGGTGCAGAAGACGGCCTGGATCGACTGGCTGGCCGCAGACCCGGCCACGCGTTCGACCACGTCCATGTGCCTCAAGATCGTTGATCCTGCGTTTCGGCAGTTGCAGGCAGACGAGCAGGCGGCCTTTTGCAAAGCACTGGTGAAACTGGTGGAGAGCGAAGGCGCTGGCTTTGACTTCAACGGCTACCGTGATGCCCCGGCGGGTCTTCGCATTTGGGGTGGCGCGACGGTTGAAACGAGCAACATCCAAGCCCTGATACCCTGGCTTGAGTGGGCCTTTGCCACTCAATCTTCCCTGACATTTTCTTTAAAGGACACCGCAGCATGAGCGCGAAACCTAAAATCCTAATTTCTGATTCCCTGTCTTCCCAAGCCGTTCAAACGTTTGAAGATATGGGCTGTGAGGTCACTGTTTCCGGCAAACTCACCCCTGAAGAACTACAGCACATCATTCCGGATTATGACGGGTTAGCCGTGCGCTCCGCGACCAAAGTGACGCCCGAGTTGTTGGAAAAAGCCAGTCGGTTGAAGGTCGTGGGCCGGGCCGGGATTGGCGTGGACAACATTGATGTGAGCGGCTGTACCCGCAACGGTGTCGTGGTCATGAACACACCTTTCGGCAACGCCATTACCACCGCCGAGCACGCCATCGCTATGATCTTCGCGCTCGCCCGTCACATCCCACAAGCGAACGCGTCCACCCACCAGGGCCTATGGGAAAAGTCAAAATTCATGGGAACGGAGCTGACGGGTAAGACTTTGGGCCTGATCGGGGCCGGGAACATTGGGTCTATTGTGGCGTCCAAGGCGATTGGCATCGGCTTGAAAGTCCTCGCTTTCGATCCCTTCCTCTCTGATGAGCGGGCCAAGGATCTGGGTGTTACCAAGGTGGAGCTGGATGATCTGCTGGCTCGGGCCGACGTCATCACTCTGCACGTACCAAAAACCGCGCAGACCGAAAACATGATCAACGCGGATGCCTTCAACAAGATGAAGAAGGGCGTCATGCTGGTGAATTGCGCGCGTGGCGGGCTGGTTGATGAAACGGCTCTGATGGGCGCGCTGGAAAGTGGGCACGTGCGCGGGGCTGCCTTGGACGTATTTGCCGTTGAACCGGCAAAGGAAAACCCGCTGTTTGGTCATCCACGCGTGATCTGTACCCCGCATCTTGGGGCCTCCACACAGGAAGCGCAGGAAAAGGTTGCCGTGCAGGTCGCGGAGCAAATGGCGAATTATCTCGTTGATGGCGCGGTACAAAACGCCCTGAATACGCCGTCTCTAACGGCCGAAGACGCCCGTAAGCTTGGGCCGTGGATCGAGCTTGCCAAGCAACTGGGGTCGATGATCGGTCAGTTAACCGACGAGGAAATTCTCGATATGCAGATCGAGTATTGCGGCGACGCGTCCGGCCTCAAGCACGAACCGATTACCAACGCGGCTCTGGCGGCCATGCTTGGGACCAAGTTTGCCTCCGTTAACCTGGTCAACGTGCGCGACATGGCGAACCAGCGTGGCATCAATATCAAGGAAACCCGTACAGACAGTGCCGGCGACTATCAGGCCGTAATTCGGATCTTGGTCAGCACGCCTGCGTTCAGTCGGTCCATTGCTGGAACCATGATGGCTGGTCGCCCACGGATTACGGAGATCAAGGGGATCCAGCTGGAGTCCACCCTGGGCCGCTACATGCTGTACATCACCAACAAGGACCAGCCGGGCCTGATTGGAGCTGTGGGCTCGCGGATGGCGGAAAGCGGGATCAATATTGCCAACTTCCACCTGGGCCGTTTGACCCAGGGCGGGGATGCCATCGCCTTTCTTGAGATCGATAGCGCGGTCAGCGAGGAAGACCTCCAGATCCTGCAGTCGCTGCCACAAATCGATCGGTGCCGGTTCCTCGAGTTCCCTGAAATGACCGACGCATGAATTCGCTGAAGTATCGACTTCTGGTCTCAGACATGGACTCCACAATCGCAGAGGGAGAGACCATCGTTGATATGGCCAACGCGCTCGGCATTGGAGCAAAGATTGCCGAGATCACCGAGCGTTCCATGCGCGGTGAGCTCGATTTTCGTCAGGCCCTCGAAGAGCGCGTGATGATGTTGCAGGGGCTCAAGCTGTCCACGATTCAAGGTATCGCGCGTGAAGTGGGATTGTCCGAAGGGGCGTCCGAGTTGCTCAGTGCCTGCCGGAAGCAGCGGGTGCGGACGGTTCTGGTCAGTGGTGGCTTTGACCTGATCGCGGATGTGGTTGGGGCGGCCCTTGGGTTCGATCGGGTTGTCTCCAACCGGCTGGAGCTGGCAGGCGACGCGTTGTCGGGCAATGTGCTCGAGCCCATTGTGACCGCCGAGACCAAAGAGTCGGTCTTGTTGGCGGAGTGTTTGGCGCTGGGCATAGACCCGGCAAGGGCGATCGCCATGGGCGATGGAGCGAACGATATCGTGATGATCAAGGCCGCGGGACTGGGCGTCGCCTATCGCGGGAAACCGATCACGAGGGCGGCCGCGGACTTGAGCATCGATCAGCTTCGCGACCTGATACCGTATCTCACCGAACAGGACGACTGATCAATAAAGCGCGGCTTCGGTCGCGCTTTATTGCGTCTCACCTGAGGGTGCGATTCTAGTTTCACTTTCCGATCCCCGATTATCGTGGCTATATTCCTGATGGAGGACTGAGCCATGTCACACCTTGCCTTGCTTGACGCTTTGCGCGATCGGTTTGGGGATCATTTTTCGACTGCGGCCGCAATACTTGAACGCCACGGAAAGGATGAAGCGCATCACCCAGGTGTGCCGCCCGATGGTGTCGTATTTGTGCAAACGACCGAAGAAGTCGTTGAGGTGGTTAACCTCTGCGCAGCCCATGATACGCCGATTATTCCCTATGGCACCGGTACTTCGCTGGAAGGGCATATCAATGCCATCCGTGGAGGTATTTCGGTCGATTTGAGCCTCATGACGGCGGTTCTCGAAGTCAATGAGGAGGATCTTGATTGCCGGGTTCAGGCCGGGGTCACGCGCAAGGCGCTGAATGAAGAATTGCGTGCGACCGGGTTGATGTTTCCCATTGATCCGGGCGCGGACGCTTCTTTGGGCGGCATGACGGCGACCCGGGCTTCGGGCACCAACGCGGTGCGCTATGGCACTATGAAGGACAATGTTCTGGGCCTGACGGCGGTTCTGCCCAACGGCGATGTTGTCCAGACTGGCGGTCGTGCGCCCAAGTCTTCGGCGGGCTATGATCTGACCCGGCTATTGGTTGGTTCAGAAGGCACGTTGGCAATCATTACGGAAATCCAACTCAAGCTGTATGGCCAACCGGATGCGGTTTCTGCGGCGGTCTGTGCCTTCCCGGACATCGACGCGGCGGCCAATACCGCCATCATGGTTAAGCAGATGGGAATCCCCGTGGCGCGGATGGAGTTGGTAGACGGAGACTCCATTCGGGCGGTCAACGAGGCTGACCAGCTGAGCATGCAGGAAAAGCCGCATATTTTCTTTGAATTTCATGGCACGGAAGACTGGGTGCGGGAACAGGCGATGCTGACCCAGGAAATCGCCACCGATTTGGGCGGGGAGGACTTTCATTGGTCCACCAAGCCCGAGGAACGGAACCGACTCTGGAACGCTCGTCACAACATGTTTTACTCGGTTCAGCGCATTCGACCGGGCGCTACAGCTTGGCCAACCGACGTTTGCGTCCCGATTTCACGTCTGGCGGAATGCATCAACCAGACGGTCGAAGACGTCGCAAAAACCAACGTGATAGCGCCGATTGTGGGCCATGTCGGCGACGGCAACTTCCACCTGCTCTACCTGTTCGATGAGGACGATGAAAAGGAGATAGAACAGGTCAACTGGATCAACTCTCGCATGATTGACAGGGCGCTGGCCATGGGTGGCACGTGCACCGGTGAACATGGCGTGGGGCATGGAAAGATAAAGTACTTGGAGCGTGAGCACGGCTCGGAAGCCGTTGCTATGATGGTGGCGATCAAGCGCGCGCTGGATCCGCAAAACATCATGAATCCAGGCAAAGTGCTGCCCATGAACTGAACGGTAGGCCGATCGGGGCTCAGAGGCCCAGATCGGCGCGGAAGTACATCAGGAGCGCCGTTAGCGTGAAAAAAGCGATGGAGGTTGATACCAAAATTGCGGCAGACGCCTCGCTGGCTCGCTTTCCATAGGCGGTCGCCATGATAAAGGCGTTGGTCGCGGTCGGCGTGGCCGCCAGGATCACACAGGTCGCAAATATGGCGGGCTCAAGATCGAACACGAGGCCGGCGATCAGGGCTGTGACCACGGGATGCACGATCAGCTTGAGCATGCCTGTTGAAAACAGGATTGGCGCGGCGGCACGCATGTTCGAGATGGGGCGCAAGGCCATGCCCACACCGATGGAAAACAGCGCAACGCCAAAAGCGGTTGCCGACAGCATCTCCAAAGCCGGAAAGATGAAGTCGACCGAGGACGACAGAAAAGTCGGCCATTGCGGTCGAACGGCGCTGAGTGCAAAGCCGATTGCAAAGGGCCAAAGAAATGGGTTTGAAGCGATGCTCTGCAGTGTCTTTCGGGTCGCTCGCACAATAGAAGCAGCAGCACTGCCACCGCCATTTTCGCTCCGGTCCTTGTCAATCTCATGCAGTGCAAAGCCAGCAATCGAGATGATGATGATATCTGCGGCCAAGAGTGAAAAGGCGACGAATATGCCGGGACCACCCAGCAGTTCCAACGCCAGTGGGATACCCATGTAGCCCGAATTCCCCCAGGTTGACGTGGTTCCAAGCGCAGCCGTATCGCCCAGCGATAGCCGATAGAGCCCCCCATGAATGATCCAGGACAGCACGATGATTGTCGTATTGGCGCCCATGAAAATCAGCAGGATTCGCACGTCAAAGCCCGTCAAAACGTCTTGTTCGAGCAGTTTGGATAGAAACATGGCCGGCAGAGCGAAATACAGCAGGTAGTTGTTGAATACCTTAGCCGAATCGAGCTTGAAAAAGCCAAGCTGCCCAGCCAGATAGCCGAGCATGATGACGATAAAGAAGGGTGCAACGATCCCAACCAACTCAAACAATCGCTTAATCCTTGATGCGGGATGCCTATAGAGGCCGTTTTCTTAGCATGAACGGCGGTTGGGGCTTGGGCAATTGCCCCTCAGTCGTTTTCAGACATGCGAAAGTCGTGCTCGTGGCAACCGGGTTGCTTGCAATCGCCTAAACGAGCCTTGAGTTATTGAAGTGTGCCGTTCTCGTTGCGGCCTCTGATCCTAGGAGACGACGATGTCGGATGATGATCTTGATCTGAATGCCTTAAATGATGATGAGCTTGTCGAGCAAATGGGTGATGACCTGTACGACGGCCTGAAGGAAGAAATCGAAGAGGCCACTCGAATCCTGCTGGATCGCGGCTGGACCCCCTACGACGTTCTGACCAAGTCCCTGGTTGCAGGTATGACCATCGTCGGCCAAGATTTCCGGGATGGCATTCTGTACGTGCCAGAGGTCCTGATGGCCGCCAATGCCATGAAGTCAGGCATGTCGATTCTTAAGCCGCTGCTGGCTGAAACCGGCGCGCCACGGATTGGCTCGATGGTTATCGGCACGGTGAAGGGCGATATTCACGACATCGGCAAGAACTTGGTTTCCATGATGATGGAGGGTGCTGGGTTTGAAGTGGTGGACATCGGCATCAATAATCCGGTCGAAAACTACCTCGAAGCCATCGAAGAGCATAAGCCCGACATCCTCGGCATGTCCGCGCTGCTGACGACGACCATGCCTTACATGAAGGTTGTGATCGAAACGCTGATCGAGAAGGGCATGCGCGACGACTACATCGTGCTGGTAGGCGGCGCGCCGCTCAACGAGGCTTTTGCCGAAAGCATTGGCGCGGATGGCTACTGCCGTGACGCCGCTGTCGCTGTCGAGACGGCCAAGGACTTTGTGGCACGTCGCCACAACATGATTGGTGCCCGAGCAAACGCCTAAACCCACGAATGCCCCCGCCCGACGGACACGGTCCGGCGGGCGTGCGGGCCGTGCAGAGCGCGAC
>PAHJ01000125.1 GCA_002705565.1 Geminicoccus sp.
AATCGACAGGGATACTTCGTTAAAGGCGCTGCCCATCTGAAGGTTGCCGTTGGCTTTGCCCAGACCGAAGTCTACGCCCATATCGATGGAGCCGCCGAGCGTGACTTCAACAGCGCCAGCAGACCCAGCAGCCGCAAGCAAGCCGAGGCTTGAGCCTGCAATCAGGAACTTCTTCATTTTCTCATCTCCAACTCGACGCAGTTTTCTGCGTTCCTAGTGGTAAAGAACTAAATCAGCCCTTAATGACCCCATAGCGCATAATGTATTACCCCGTTATGCGCCTACGGGGTGTGTCCTTTTTGCCGAAGCACCCTGTTCCGCTACGGTGTGCCAGCCTTGGAATTGCGCTTTTGACTGCTCGTTTTGAGACAAAACTAAACGCGCCAGTCCGAATCCCCAGGACTAACGACCCCAAATTTAAGCCGGACGAGGCACTGGTATCCGCGCTATTTCGTTGCTGATTTAGATGCCCAAGCTCTCCAAAGCCCCCATCAGTGCACCCTCAAGTCTGAACCCGACGATCTCTGAAAGCGCCCATCGCGTGTCCGCTCAGACTATGGCCCAGCGTTCATTGCGACGGCCTTCGCCGAAGGGCTTAAAAGGGCCAGGCACTAAGGACTTGTGCGTTGATCCAGGATGGCCCGGCCTGGTTGATTTATCTGCGGATCTGCCGTCACCAGAGTTCTGGTGTCGCCATACGACCTCCCAGTTCACGCAGACCGTTTCGACCTCAATCCGGAGCATCAGGAAGATGAGAGGCAGGGTCGTTCCGTAGCAAAGCCAGGGAAATCTATCTGGCACGACGGGCGCCGGTCGGCCCAAGACCTCGGGGCGCAGGCCATGGGGTTACGAGGGGCCTCGTCGAGCATTTTCAGGCAGCCACGTTGCCAACTCTGGCCAAACAACCAGGATGACAACCATCACCACCATCAGTCCGACCATTGGTATCGCCGTCATTGAAATGTAGCCAATCTCGTGGCGTGTCATGCCCTGGAGCACGAACAGATTGAACCCGATTGGCGGCGTTACCTGCGCCATTTCCACGACGACGACGATAAAGATACCGAACCAGATCACATCGATCCCTGCCTGCCGGATCATTGGTTCGACTATGGCCATGGTCAGAACCACCGATGAAATACCATCCAGGAACATGCCCAGGATGATGTAAAATACGGTTAGCGCTATGATTAGGACCAGCGGAGACATGTTCATCCCATCGATCCACTCCGCCAGAGCCCGTGGCAGACCCGTGAAGCCCATGGACAGCGACAGAAACGACGCTCCCATCAAGATCAGCGCAATCATCGCCGAGGTTCGCGTTGCCCCCATCAGAGAAGCACGGAAGGTCTCCCAGTTCAGGGATCCCTGCACCGTGGCAAGAACCAGTGCACCAATGACACCGATGGCAGCTGCCTCGGTCGCAGTGGCCCAGCCCATGTACATGGATCCGATGACGACACTGACTAGGATGATGACCGGTATCAGAAACCGGCTTTCGATAAACATGCGGCTCAAGGGCATGGAAGGTTCACGCTCGGGTCGTTCGCCGGGACGGAAGAAATGCCAAGCGATGATGTAGGTCATGAACAGACCGGCCAGCACCAGACCCGGTATCACCCCGGCCATAAACAGTTTGGTAATCGATTCATTGATGGTCACGCCATACACGATCAGCGTCAGTGACGGCGGTATCATCAGGCCCAGCGTCGCTGCGCCCGCCAGAGTGCCAATGATCATATATTCCGGGTAGCCCCGCGAGCGGAGCTCAGGGATCGACATTTTCCCCACAGTTGTCAGCGTGGCCGCAGAGGATCCGGATACGGCTGCGAAAATCGTGCAGCCGGCGATGTTGGTATGCAGCAGGCCTCCGGGCAGTAACCGCATCCAGGGTGCAAGCCCCCGGAACATGTCCTCTGACAACCGCGTTCGAAACAGGATTTCGCCCATCCAAATGAACAGCGGCAGGGCTGTAAGCGTCCAGCTCGAGGCGCCTGTCCAGATGGTCGTGATCATCGCGTCACCCGCAGGGCGTGAGGTAAACAACTCCATCCCCACCCAAGCGACGCCCATCAGCGCAAGCCCAACCCAAACAGACGAACTCAGCAGCGCAAACAGGACAAACAGGAAGATGAGGGTGGCATAGATCTCAGTCATTATTCAACGGCCTCCTGCACGATCGCCGACTTCCGTGTTGCAAGCAGGCGGAACAGGTTATCCCAGACTGCGACGGCCAGTAGGACGGTCCCTAAAGACATCACAATCTGAGGCAGCCACACAGGCGTGTAGACCATCTGGGCGCTGGACCCACTCCACAGCTCGACCCAATTCCAGGGCCAGGTTCCGAACATACTCACCAACGTCAGAACGTGGGTGGGCACTTGATCCAGACCTTGCGTCCGGTCGTTCAGCATTTCAGAGACGAAGTTGGTTTTGATGGCATATCGCGCGAAATACGTGGCCGTGATTGCTGCGATTAACATCGCAAAGGCATCCAGCCACAGTCGCGAAAATGATGTGAGATTAAGAAAGACAGAAACGCGGATATGCGCGCCCCGCGTTAGGGCGTAGGCCAGCGCAAAGAAGGAAGTGCCCGCCATGGCATAGCCGGCGAATTCAGTGCCGCCGGGAAATGTTAACCCCATCCAGCGCGACGCCATCTGGGCCACGATCAGCAGCAGAATGGACACCATGAATACCGCCGCCAGCGCACCGGAGGCGACATAAACAGCATCCAGAATTCGCCAGACCGGCGTCAGCAGCCGTTCCATAAGGGGGCCAAACCACAGACACACGAGCGCGAAAGCACTTGGTAGAACGAAGAGCCACGCCCACAGGGGGAGTCCCAGAATTGGTTGCCAGTCCCGCATGGTCAGCCTTCCTCTTACTGTTGGGGGAAGCCGGTCGGACCCAAAAATAGGGCTCGACCGGCTCATCACAAAAACCCCGCGAGCAGCAGGGTCGAGGGTTTAGTTCGCGTTGTAAGCGTCCAGGATAGCCTGACCGTCTGCGCCAACGGTTGCAAGCCAGTCAGCCGTCATTTTTGCGCCAATGGCCTGCAACTCGGCGAGGAACTCCGGGCCAGCGTCTTCGACACTCATGCCGTTTGCTGCAAGCTGCTCGAAGTACCAACTGGCCAGTTCTGCCGACTTGGCGGAACAGGCTGCGCCAGTCTCATCGGCTGCCTGCTGCAAGGCTGCCTGATGATCGTCTGCCAAGCCTTCCCAAGCGCCCTTGTTTACCATCACGTAGTTTCGTGGCAGCCAGGCGTTGACTTTGTAGTAGTGCGTCAGGTGCTCCCAGACTTTGCGGTCATATCCAGTGGAGCCAGAGGAGATGAAGCTTTCCGCAACACCTGTCGCCAGCGCCTGACTCAGTTCTGCGGCTTCGATTTGTACCGGGGTCATGCCCAGTTCCTCAGCAAAGGTCGCCGTTGCCGAGTTGTACGAGCGGAACTTGATGCCCTGAGTGTCTGCTGAGGACGTCACTTCTTTTTTGAAATAGAAGCCCTGTCCCGGCCAAGGGCAGGTGTACAGCGCAACCAGGTTTAGGTCAGAAAGCTGTGCGTTTACGAGGTCCTTGGCAGCCGCCCAAAGACGGTCGTTGTCTTCGTAGCTGGTCGCAACGAACGGCAGGTTATCCCAGCCTAGCAAGGGCGCTTCATTGGCGTGTGCGGACATGAACCGCTCACCAATTGGTGCCTGGCCCGTCTGGATTGCGCGTTTGATTTCGCCACCCTTAAACAGCGAACCACCTGCATGTACCGTGATGTCGATGTCACCACCCGTGTACTCGCGAACCTTGTCTGCAAACACAACGCCCATCTCAGAGTGGAAGTTGGTGGCAGCGTAAGCCATGGGCATATCCCATTTTTCCGCTGTTGCGACACTCGCTGAAACGGCCATCGCCACGCCAGCGGTGGCGCTTAAGAATAATGCTGATTTTTTCATGTCTCTCTCCAGACTTTTCATCATGAGGTTAATGATTTGGTTGGTTGGATTGAAGTTGACGGCTCAACGTCGTTTGTTGAACCGCTGGGGGTGAAAGGGTGTCATATCGCAGTTAGGATGACGCCCCGCGATGAGGTCAGCGACCAGCCGTCCTGTTTTTGGACCGCCGGTGAGACCAATGTGATGGTGACCAAATCCAGTGAAGATACCGCTCTGTCCAATCTCTCCGATCAGGGGCAAGCTGTCTGTCGGTGCCGGCCGGAACCCGAGCCATTCCTCTGAGTCTTCGGCGCGCAAATCTGGAAAGAACGCGTGGACTTTTTCCCGCAACAGCTTCAACGGACCGCTGGAAGCGGTCTCAGAAAGTCCACCAAATTCAACCACTCCGGCACAGCGAAGCCCCTGCTCCATCGGCGTTGCGACGAACTTGCCTTCGGCGAGCATCATCGGGCTTCGCGGGGTAATGCTGGGGTTCTTGTAGACCACGTGGTAGCCGCGCTCAGGCTCCATGGGTACGTTCAGTCCCAGCTTGTCCATCAGCGCCTTCGACCATACGCCGGCTGACAGGACGGCCGCATCGCATTCGATCCGCGTTTGGGCGGTCTCCACGGCGGTGATGCGGCCTGTCGAAATGTCAAAATCCTTTACCTCAGCCTCAACCAGTTGACCTCCCATGCCCACAAAGACCTCCGCTAGCGTGCTGACGTAGGAACCGGGGCTGAGGATAAAGCCGTGCTGTTTGTTCACCGCGAGGAACTGGTAGTCACTGGACAGGATCGGTTCGACCTCCTGCACCGCAGGTCCTTCGACCTGCTCCGGCACAAACCCCGCTTGCCGACGCAGGTCCCAGGCGTATTTGTCCGCGTCGAATGCTGAGCGGTTGCGGTAGACGTAGCTGTAGTCGCTTTCTTGAATCCAAGTCTCTGCTGGCGTATTCGCGCTCAGGGCTTTGTGTTGCTCGACGCTGTCACCCACGATGTCTCGAAGGCCCAGTGAAATGCGCCGCGTGTCGCGGTCGTTGGCGTTGCCCAGATAGGCCATCAACCACGGAAGCAGCCGCGGAAATTCTCGCCAGCGCATGAAAAGTGGGAAACTCGGATCCAGCGCGTAGCCGGGCGCTTTCTGGAGCAGTCCAGGTGTTGTCACAGGAACCACTGAACACGCAGCCAGTATGCCGCCATTGCCGAACGAAGCACCTCGACCGGGAGGTTGTCGGTCAATGAGCGTCACCTCCAGGCCCGCTCGCTTGAGCCAAATAGCCGCGGCCGTGCCTACGATACCAGCACCCACAACAGCAACTTTCGTATTTTTCATTGCCTCTTTCGCCCTATTCAGAAAAACCATCGCGCACGCAAAGTATCATTTCAAATATTAAAATCTTCCATCCATATCATTTTTTGTGATAGTGATTCGGTATGAAACTTCGCTTCCGCCAACTGCAGGCTTTTCACGCCATTATTGAAACTGGCACGGTAACCGGTGCTGCGGATTTACTTGCGATTTCGCAACCGGGCATATCGAACCTGCTATCTCAACTGGAAAATCAATCGCCGGTCAGGCTGTTCGAACGGCGCAACGGACGCTTGATCCCGACGCCCGAGGCGAACGTCCTTTTTCAGGAGGTCGACACGGTTGTACGCAGCCTCGACCATGTTCAGCAGACGCTGTTACATCTGCAGGATATGCGCTTGGGTCAGTTACAGATCGCATCGCAACACTCGCTTTCATTCAGCTTCATGCCGCGCCTGATCAGTCAATTTGCCCGTGCGCATCACCCGGATCTGAAGATCGAGTTCCAGTCCCAGTATTCGCCCAAAATTCAAGAATGGGTCCACGCGGGTCTTTATGAGCTGGGGGTCTGCGAATTGCCGCTTTTGACCGATGGTTTGGAAGAGACCCGCTTCGCCATCGAAATGCAGCTGGTCATGCACAAGAGCAATCCGCTGGCTCGCCACGAGGTGCTCACTCCGAACATCGTCAAGCAAGAGCCGTTTATTGTGACCGGCACTGATCACACAGTGAACCGCGCCCTACGGAACCATTATCAGGCAGCAGGCGAGACGCTGAACATCCGCGTCCAGTCGCACTTGTTTAAGAATTTGCTCAGCCTGGTCAACGAAGGAATGGGCGTGGCACTGATCGATCGTCTGTTCCTTGAGTACGAACCGCCGGGCGATTACGTAGTCCGTCCTTTCAGACCACTGATATCGTTACCCATGGCAATCATCACGTCCTCCCGGAAGCCCTTATCCAAAGTCGGACATGCCTTCCACGAAGAGTTGGTGCAGGCGCTGACGGATCATGATTGCAAGCTCCTGACCCGAACGGATCCACGTGGCCTGCCAAAGACGTCGGAACCCCAGACCTCAGCTGGACTGACGGGTTGATGCGATATCCCGGAGACCCCAGCCTCAAACGGCAAAGCCCCATCGGGATTCTCATGCTGGACACTCAGTTTCCCCGGATTCTTGGCGATATTGGCAACCCGGAGACCTGGCCCTTTCCTGTGCTGTATCGCGTGGTTGCCGGCGCTAGCCCGACGCGAGCGGTGGAACAGAACCCAAGGGCTCTGCTCGCCCCATTTATCGAAGCGGGCCAGGACCTTGTGGACCAGGGGTGCAGTGGGATTGTGACCACCTGTGGTTTTCTCACACTGCTGCAGGATGAACTGCGTGCAGCGCTCGACGTGCCGGTTGCGACCTCATCGCTGATGCAGTTTCCCATGGTGCAGGCGCTTCTGCCCACGAACCGGCACCCGGGTATTCTGACGATCTCAAGACCCGCCCTTACACCCGCGCACCTACAGGCGGTTGGCGTGCCTGCTGACGCCCCTGTGGTGGGGACCGAAGGTGGGCGCAGCTTCACCCGTGATATTCTGAATGATCAACCAAGCCTGAACCTCGAAGACTGTCGCCTGGACATGCTGGACGCGGCCCAGGCGTTGATCAACACAGACTCGCAGGTCGGTGCCATCATTCTCGAATGCACCAACATGGCGCCCTATGCCACAGAGATCGCGGAGGAAACCGGATTGCCGGTGTTCAGCGTCATCACGCTGGTGCACTGGTTGCACGCAGGATTGATGCCGCAGCAGTATTAAGGGGGTCGTCCTGCCTCTTAGCCCTCAAAAGCCATCAAGTTTGGTCATCTTTGAACTGCGCAAAGCTCTTCTTGTTGCGCCCCATGATGTGCTCTCCGGCGCGCACGGGGGCGTGACGGCTTTCAGCCTGAGAGACCCCAAGATCCACTGGATCGATGATGGTGTCGGTGTGGGGGTCAAAAAACACGGGGATGGAAAAGCGCTCGCGGCCTGAGCGGTTGATGACCCGATGCACCGTCGATACAAACCGGTCGTTGCTCCACCGCTGGAGCAAGTCACCGATGTTGCAAACAAGTGTGCCCTCAATCGGGGGCGCTTCCACCCAGTCGCCGTTTCGGGTTCGGACTTGCAGCCCGCCGCTGTTATCCTGCAGCAGCAGGGTCAACACCCCAAAATCCGTGTGCGGCGCGACGCCAAAGCGGTGTTCGGCCTCATCAGCGTGCGTTGAAGGTGGGTAATAAACCAGTTGCCCCCGTGCCAGAGGGCGTTGGTACGCCTTTTTGAAGATATCGGGCGCCACACCCAAACTTACGGCAATAGCCGCCATAAGTCTCTCTCCCACACCGCAGACGGCCTGGTAATAGGGTTGTAAACCAGTCTCAAGCTGTGGGAACACCGCAGTCGGCCACAGGTTGGGCGCAACCAAGGGGCGATTGGCGGCCAGATCGGGATCGTCGGCTGCGACTTCGCGCCCCCAGAAAAACACCTCCTTGAGATCGTGCGCCTTTGCCCCCTGCATCTGACTCATGCCCGTCGCCATCCAGCCCCGCTGATGCTTGTTCACGGCAATGGTCGCTTTCTCGTCCCCGTCGAGCGCGAAAAAGCCCTTGGCGACAGCCCAGGCGCGAATGATTGCATCCTCTGGGATTCCATGATTGCGGATGTAGAAGAAGCCCGTATTCGTGGCAGCGTGCAGGATGCCTTTAGCGAGGTGGTGCAGGTCGCCGGACCGGATATCTGGACCTAGATCCAGAATGGGTATGGCGTTGGTATCCAACGGCTTCGCCTGGGCAAAGCTCACATTTTTTCGGTCAGCGTTGGTCATGGGCATGGTCCTCTTGCTCTGAGCCCAGAGTTACAGCGGCCCAAGCGACAGTCCAGACACCCGCGCCGCAGCGCTGAGCAAAAATAGGGGTACGAGGCCGCGTTTGCAGCCGAGTCAAGCGTCGCTGATGCAAGTCTTGCCCAGCTTTGATCAGAGGTCGAGGACGATTTTGTCACTTTCCAGCCGGGTCCAAGGCGACCAGCCCCACATCGGCAACACCGAAGTCACCTCGGGAAACGAAGCCGTGCCGCGTTCGGACCAGAGCGGGCTGGTGCCTTTATCTTCCAAAACACGACCGAAGACGGAGAGATCTTACCCTCCCAGGAATCAGGCACTCAGCAGTCGCCGTAGGCCGTTAGAAAAGCCGCCAGTTCGCTAATCTGCGCCTCAGTCAGCAGCCCTTCGTAGGCTGGCATCTGGTGCGTGGTCGCTGCGTATCCTGGCGTCATGTAGACTGTCGGCTGCGCAATGCTCTCCGCAAGGTATTCCTGAGCGCCTGCGGCGCCCCCGGTATACCCCGGATCGTCAATGTAGCGCGCAGCGACAGCCGCCGCAGCGTCATGGTTGGGCCCAAACATACCGCGGGACTCCACAACTGAAAAACTGTGACAGTAGCCGCAGTAGTTATCCAGATAGACCGCCTTGACGGAACCAAAGCGGGCGTCTGACCAGGGTTGCCCTGTTCCCGCACATGATTGGTTCAGAGCCTCTGCGCGCAGCACCGAAGGTACCAGAAGCAGCAGCAATGCAACGATGAGGTAGATCATCGATGCTGCTGCATCCGGTGATTTCTGAGGCAAAGAGGAGAGGGGGCGGTGCATCGGGTCGCGTGCCTTACATGAACTGATCGAAGCGAAGCACTTGCCCAGCAACCGGCATGACCCCGTTGATGGCGACAAGCATGGCACCGTCAGAGGCAAACGCGATGGATGTTGCAAAGGAAAGGCCATCGATCACCATTTCCGAGCTGCCATCCTCATGAATGCGATGCACCGAACCACTTGCAGGGACCGGTCCGGTGGGCTCAAACAGGCCGAAGCTGAGCACGTACAAGGTGCCGTCCGCTGCCGTTGCCATGTCCACGGCCATGGTCAGGCCGGTTGCGTAATCAGAAACCGCGCCATCTTTGACGCTGACAATCTTGGCTGAACCGGGAATAAACGGCGCGCCTGAGAGCAGCGAGACCAACACGCTACCGTCCGGACCGTGAGCGATCCCGGTGGGAACTGGATCGGCCATAGGCTCATTATTCCGCCACGGATTGGGGAACACGCCGGGCATGGCATCAAACACCGCCAGCGTGCTGATTTCACCCGTGGAAGGATCCAGCGAGAGCAGGGTGTTGGCTGCGGCATCAACGATCAGTACGTCGCCGGTGGGACCCTGCATCAGGTCGTAGGGATGGGTTTCCTTGTTACCCGTTCCATCCGGATTGTTGACCAACTCGTGCGCCCAGGTGTCACCAACAACGGAGACAGTGCCGTCGCTGTGGATTTCCAACACGCCGGGGTAGTTTTCTACCGTGCTGCTTGCGCCCAGAGCTTCCTGCCAGGCACCGATTGTCACCATCAGGCGACCATCCAAATCTACAGCCCGGGCGGCGCCGATCAACTCATGCTCAACCGCAATTGATGGTAAGGATGCCAGCACCCGCACCTCACCATCCGCGCTGACTTCGTGCACGCGGGAGGACAGGCCTACTTTGGCGGCTGAGGCTGCGTAGGATTGGGGGTTGAAGTAATCCAGATCCTGATCGCCGCCGGCCCCGCTCTCCGTAACGATGACCGAACCATCGTCACGGACCAAAATGCCTTGCGGCGCGTGCAATCCTTCAAGAAACACCTTGCCGTCCGCAGCAGTAAGGAGTTCAGCATGCGCCGGCACCGCCGCGAGCCAAACTGTACTCAAGGCCAACATAATCTTTTTCATGATATTCCACCCATTTTTGCGCCCAACGGCTGTGCTGGCTTCGCCAGTTCACGAGTTAATTTGAACTAGTGAAAGGCTTCCAACAAGTCATTCTTGATCGCCATGGCAGAATGTTTCCAACCTGCCCCTCAAGCCGCGTGCAAGATTGCAGACGGGCCTGGCTCCAGCCCGCGTACCTCTGCAATAAGGTGCTTACATCATGCACGGCGGCAGGCGCCGTCCTGACAAGCCAATGATGAACGCACCTTAGGGACTGGAGTGCCCTTTGAGGGAGAATCCACTATGTGGGGGATATTCTCAAAAAGGCGCGTCTGACCTAGACGAGGAAGCCTGCAGGGCCGGAGATCGAGTGGGGTTCGGCGAAGGCGAGAACACCGTCGAAGCCCATGTTCCGGCCGACACCAGAGTTCTTAAAGCCACCAAACGGCCCTCGTCCGTCTTGCGCCATGGGGCCGTGGCCATTGAGGTACGTGTAGCCAGCCTCCAGCTTCTTTGCGATGGCCACGGCGCGCTCAGCATCTTCTGTCCATACCGAGGAGCACAGGCCAAATTCGCTATCGTTGGCGAGCTGGATGGCTTCGCCGTCGGTTCGGAACTTCATCAGCGGCAAGGCGGGACCAAACTGCTCGTCGCGCACGACGGAAAGCGCTGGATCGGCATCGTAAACCAGTGCGGGCCTTTGGAAATAACCACCGCCAGAATACAAAGCCTCGTCCGGTACCTGTCCGCACTCGCGCACCTCGGCGCCCTTGCTCCGCGCTTCAGCGATCATTTGGGTGACGACGCTGAGCTGCTTGGCGTTGTTGACCGGGCCCATGGTCGTTTCTGGCAGCAGTCCGTCGCCGATTACGGCGCGCTCGCAAGCGGCGGTGAAGCCATCCACCACTTCGTCGTAACGGCTTTCGTGGACGTAGAGCCGTTTCATTGCCATGCAAATTTGCCCCGATGAGCCAAAAGCCCCCCAGTACATTTTGTTGAACACCTCTTCATTGAGCGTCGCGTCTTCCAGGACCAGCGCTGCGTCGTTGCCACCCAGCTCCAGCGTGACCGGCGTGAGGTTTTCAGCCGCGACCTTCATCACGTGACGGCCGACGGCGACTGAACCGGTAAAATTGACGTTGCGAACCAGCGGGTGACCGGTCAGCGTATCGCCGATTTCGCGCGAAGAGCCCGTCACGATATTGACCACGCCAGGTGGTAGCATGGCCGCGATTTTTTGCAGCGTCAGCACAGGCGCCATCGCAGAGTTTTCGGCGGGCTTGACCACAACCGTGTTGCCTGTGACCAGCGCTTGCGGCAGCTTTGCGCCCAGGATGGACAGCGGCCAGTTCCAGGGAACGATCAGCGCTGCCACGCCGCGCGGCTGCCGGGTCACGATGGTATCCAGCTGCGGCCCTCCGCCTGCTGGCCCCATTATCTCGTCCACCATGATCCGCTCGCCATAGGCCGCAGCCTGACGGAATCTGTCACCGAGGCGGCTCATTTCCATCAGCGTTTCCCGGGCGATTTTGCCATGCTCCCGGGTGAACAGGCGGGAGCGGTATTTGATGTCTTCTTCGTCGCTTGCGAGCATTTCAGCGACCTGAAGCATGATCTCGATCCGGGCCTGATAGCCCATTTCTGCCCAGGTTGGAAAAGCCCCGTGGGCGGCGCGGACGGCGGCGTCGACATCGTCTCGGGTCGCTGCGGCCGCGTGGCCGACCAGTTCGGTCGGTCGGGCAGGGTTGAACAGGTCATAGACCGCTCCGTTGGACGCGGGTCGATTGCTGCCACCGATGAAGATATCCGTGGTGATGACTTGATCCATGTTGCTCATCGCTTGCTCCTTGGCTGTATCGGGCCGCCCGGCGTAAAGAAACGCCCGCAGAATGAGCTAACGCTGAAAGCTGCAGCCTGTCAAATTTGTTGACGTGTCATATAGTTGTAAGTCAGCGAGAGCACCAGCGATTCAGACTGGTTGCTGTGGTGACCTTTGCCGCCAGCATCTTCGCCTCAGATTGTCAGCGAGATGAGCCGATCAACGGCTGGCAACAACAATACCGGACAAACTGCCGGTTCAAATGCCAAGCGCTGTGAGCCCGGTAACGCCATAGAGTTTGAACGACCCGTACCCGCTGTGCATGGTGATTGTCGTGTGGGAACCATCATCGGTCAGATCGTAGGTGCTGGGCAGGTTGATGCTATCTCCGTCTGCAACGTCGAAGTCGTAGATTGTCATCGACCCACTGTTCTCGGCGACCGTGCCGGTGAGCGAAACGCTATCCGCCGCGCTGTCGCTGCGCAGGTAAATTTTCACATCTCCACCATGGGCTACGCCGGTGCCAAAGGTCAGACTGTCAGAACCAGTCCCGCCCATGTACGTGATCTCCCCGTCTCGCCCGGCGAACGTCCCAGCAGTCAGGGTATTGGTGCCGCCTGCGTTCATGTCGAAGTAGGCATCGCCACCTTTGGCCAGTTGTGAACCGAAACTCAACGTGTCAGAGCCAGTGCCGCCCACGTAGTCAAGGTCACCGAACTTGTACGCAGCGTTTGAGCCGGCCTGAAAGTAGTTGTTTCCATCGCCAAGGTCGATCACCGCTGACCCGCCTGAGCTGGCTAGTGAGGACAGTGGACTGTCTGTTCCCTTGGTGCCTGCTTGCATGTAGCCCACGAAGTCGTCGCCGTCCGTGCCATAAATGGCAGTTTGGGCAGAGTTTCTAACCTCGGCGTCGGTCCAGACATTTTTCGGCGACACGTTGCTGATGGCCGCCTCAAGTACGGTCTCCGAGAACCAAACGTTGGTTTCCAGCTCGATCGAGCCGCCGCCGTCCAAATGGATGAATGCGGGCGCGCCAGCCTCAACGATAAAGTTCTCCGCAAGTTCAATGGTGTCATCAGCATAATCAAAATTTGCGATTTTGATCGTGCCGCTGCTTCGTGAACCCCGGAATTCATTGCCAAGCGTTCCACGGAATTGAATCGTATCCGTCACGCCACCACTGACCGTGTCCGGTCGTAAATTAAGCGACGCAGAGCCCCCATTAAAGGCCAGATTCTCTCCAAAGGACAGATGGTCGGCGCCGCTGCCCCCCGTGAAGTCTAGGGAGCCACCGCTTGAGGCTGCATTGTCGCCAACATAAAAGTGATTGGTGCCACCCTTGAGATCGATGGAAGCCGAGCCGCTTTTGCCGAGGTCGTCAATCACGCTGATGGCGCTCGTATCGGCGCTTGTGTAGCCGAACCAATCATTCTGTTCCGTGCCGACAACGGAGTAGCTGCTGGGATCCGTCACGCTGCTGACGATCAGAGGAAAGACAACTTCCGCGACGGCGTGCTCGTCCGTGGCGGCTGTCAGATAGATGTTGGACGCGTCCTCATTGATCACCAACTCGGAACCGTTTTGCCCCGCTTTGATCAGTGATTGACCACTTCCCAGAGATTCTACAGTCACCTCCGAGAGCTTAAAGGCCAGAAACTCGATCGCATCGCCGGGGTTGGCATTGGAAATAGTGACTTTGTTACCAATG
>PAHJ01000126.1 GCA_002705565.1 Geminicoccus sp.
ACCACGGGAGAGGCAAAGGCGTTATCGACCACAAAGGATATCCCGGCGGCCTTGGCAATTTGACCCACCGCTTCAATATCGACCAGCGCGAGCGTCGGATTGGCCGGGGTTTCGCAGAAAAAGACCTTGGTTCGCGGGGTAATAGCGGCCTGCCAGGCCTCCAGATCCGTTCCATCGACCAAGGTAAAGCTGATGCCATAGCGGGGCAGGACATGGGTGATGACTTGCAGGCAGGAGCCAAACAGCGCCTTGGACGCGACGATATGGTCGCCGTGCGAAAGTTGGCATGCCAAGGCGGCGTGCATCGCCGCCATTCCACTGGCAACGGCCACACAGCGCTCAGTGCCTTCCAACGCTGCGAGGCGGTTTTCAAACAGGCTGACAGTTGGATTGCCGTAGCGGGAGTAGATGAAGCCCTCATCATCGCCCTTAAAGCGCGCCTCGGCCTGCTCTGCGCTCTCGTAAACATAACCAGAGGTGAGATACATCGCCTCAGCGGTTTCCCCAAAAGAAGACCGTTCCAGACCATCGTGGATGAGCTGTGACTGAATGGACCATTCGGAAGGCTGAGCGACGGTATCAGGCTTATGCAACATGGGCGCGGATCTAACTGTAACTGTAGTGGTGTAAGTGTGATGCGGCCTTGCGAGAGAGATTCCCACAAAAATCCGATTTTTCGAAATTCATTTTGATTTCCCGCTATTTGCCGGTATCAAGTTTTTCTATAGACGGAAAGAGAAGAACAAAAATGCAGTTTGACGATACTGATAGAAAAATTCTCCGCCTCATTCAGGTGGATGCAACGCTTCCGCTCGAAGAAATTGCGCGTCAGATCGGATCGACAAAGTCGCCGGTTTGGAATCGTATTAAGAAGCTGAAGGCAGCCGGCGTTATTGATCGGGAGGTCGCCATTCTCAATGGTGACGCGATCGGGCTAACCGAGACGTTCTTCCTCGCCATTCGCACCGACCAGCACACCAGCGACTGGCTGAGCCGGTTTACCGAGATTGTTACCGAAATGCCGGAAATCCTCGAATGCCACCGTTTGGCGGGGGACGTGGACTATATCTTGAAGGTCCGGGTGGCGAGCACGCGGGACTACGACCTGTTTTACAAGCGCTTCATTGGTCGAATTAACCTGTTCAACGTGACATCGAGCCTGTCGATGGAAGTCATCAAGGAGACCACGGCGCTCAAAATCTGATTGACCGCCGTGCGCGTGTCCCCTTGCGGCTTCGTCCTTGGCCTTAGTTTCCGGTCAAGGGGTTGAAGAACAGGAAGGTGACCAGCACGAACAGTGGCATCAGAATACACACCGACCAGGCCATATAACCGAAGAACGATGGCATTTTAATCCCACGATCCTCGGCAATCGAGCGCACCATGAAGTTCGGCGCGTTACCAATATAGGTCACAGCCCCCATAAACACCGCACCAGCCGATATCGCCAGCAGCGTTCCACTAAGCTCACCCATCAACTGTTCGGGATCACCGCCCGCGGTATTGAAGAACACCAGATACGTCGGTGCGTTATCCAGGAAACTTGAGAGCAGGCCCGTCGCCCAGAAATAGGCGGCGTTGAATGGGGTTCCGTCAGGCTGCGTTACACCCTCGATCACCCAGCCCAGCGCCCCTTCGGTGCCAGCGCGCAGGATCGACAGGGCAGGGATAATGGTCATGAAGATACCGGCAAACAGGGTCGCAACCTCGATGATCGGGAACCAGGTGAAGCCGTTCAGGCGTCGGCTTTCGTTCACCGTGAGTAGCAGCGAAAGTCCCGCCAGCGCTACCAGGCCAACGTCGCGGACCAGGTTGGCGAGCTTGATATCAACGTCGTAAATCAAGAAGTGCGCTGTGGTGCCAAAGGGGGCGGGCAAGTCGTCGGCGAAACCGGAGTACAGCACAAAGCCAACAATGCCGGCGAGCAGCAGCAGATTAACGCTGCCTTCCAGCCCCAGTTTCTCGCCTTCGTTGCCGGTTTCGATGTTGTTCATCGGCACGATTTCGTCTTCACGGCGATGCATGAAGCTATCCAGGGCGTAATAGACGACCAGCAGAATGACCGACAGGAACAGCATCGGCAGGAACATCGCCGTGGTCGGCCAAAAGAAGCTGACGCCCTTCAGGAAGCCCAGGAATAGGGGTGGATCCCCCAACGGCGATAGTGAACCACCGATGTTGGCGACCAGAAAGATGAAGAAAACGATGGTGTGGACGCGGTGCTTGCGATGGTCATTGGCGCGGCATAACGGGCGGATCAGCAGCATGGCGGCGCCGGTCGTACCCATAAATGATGCCAGCACGGTGCCGATAGCCAGAATACCGGTATTCAGTGCCGGAGTGCCGACCAGAGAGCCCTTGATTCGCACCCCGCCCGAAACCGTGAACAGCGCGAACAGCAGGATGATAAACGGCAGGTACTCATGCATGAAAGTCTCCCACGCCAGGAATGACGTGGTCTGGAAGCCATAGATCAGCAGGCACGGAACAAGGAAACACAACGCCCAGAAGGCACTGATCTTACCGAAGTGATGGTGCCAGATGCGTGGCAGAAACAAAGGCATGAAAGCGATCGACAGCAGGATCCCGGCAAACGGCAAAACCCAGAGCAGGTTCAGCTCCTTGCCGGGCAGGTGATACCCGCCGTGGTCCGCACTTGCGCCGAAAGCAACCCCGGCGGTCCCCAGCCCCGCAGCCAACAAAAGTGCAAAAAAGCCAAGCAGACGGTTCATCGGGGCAAGTGGGCCGGTCATTGAATATCCTGAGGTAAGGGTTTTCTAGTTTGAATGAGAATTAGGACGAATGATGTGCAGGTTCAACCGCCCGCCAGCGACCGTTCTCATGAATTTCAACACCAGGGAAGCTGATCTTGTAGGCCATAGTCTCGGACCCCTTGATCCAATACCCGAGATAAAATTTCGGCAGATCGAGGAGCTTGAGGTGTTCGACGGTGTCGAGAATGCAGAAGGTGCCGAGCGAGCGACGGGGGTCATCGGGGCAAAAGAACGAATAGACCGCGGACAGGCCGTCTTCCATGGCATCGAACAGCATGCAGGCTTTCAGCACGCCTTCGCCGTCCCGCCATTCGATTAAACCGGTATCCACCGTAGACTGGTCGATCATCATGCGCAGGTCATCCGGGGTCATCAGCGCCATCTCTGAGACGCCGTGGCGCGCGCGGATGTAGCGGTCGAACAGCTCCCAGTGTTCCGAGGTACACTCGTTGACCCGAACCGAACGCACCAAATCACGGTTGCGGTTGATGATCTTACGCTGCGTGCGCGAAGGGCGGTGCGAGGCAATGTCGATCCGCGCGGACATGCAGGCATTGCAGGACGGGCAGGCAGGACGGTAAGCAATCTCGTGGCTGCGGCGAAAGCCCGACCAGCTGAGCGCATCAAATGCTTCGTCATCGCCATGATCTAGAGCCGTAATTAGCTTCCGCTCTGTGCGGTTCGGCAAATACGGACAGGGAGCAGGGGCGGTCATGTAGAACACCCGCTCGATCTGCGACCAGTCATGGCGAAGGAATGTTTGGTTTTCGTTCGACATCACTCCAAGGAGTGGCGCTTTGATCGGCTCAGGTCAAGGCTGGGCTGATATTAGTGGGTTCAATTGCCAATCTTGGCACGGACCTCTAAAACAAAAACACGTGATTTGACGTCTAAGGGGCGTCACAACCGAGTTTGCTGTCTCAATTAGGGGAGGTCGTCCGGAACCATGGGCGCTAACAAGAAAATCGACAAATCAAAACTGCCTAGCCGTCACACCACGATGGGCCCGGAGCGAGCACCGCACCGTTCGTATCTGCACGCCATGGGTTTGGGTGACGACCAAATCGCACAGCCGCTGATTGGCGTCGCAACAACCTGGAACGAAGCCGCCCCGTGTAACATTTCGCTCTCGCGTCAGGCCCAGGTGGTCAAGCGCGGCGTCGAGCACGCTCACGGCACACCGCGCGAGTTTACCACCATTACTGTGACCGACGGCATTGCCATGGGTCACGAGGGCATGAAGTCCTCGCTGGTATCGCGCGAAGTCATCGCCGATTCCGTCGAGTTGACCATGCGCGGCCACTGCTATGACGGTCTGGTTGGTCTGGCGGGCTGTGACAAGTCGCTGCCGGGAATGATGATGGCAATGGTGCGTCTGAACGTACCTTCGGTGTTCCTGTACGGCGGTTCGATCCTGCCGGGCACCTTCAAGGGCCGGGACGTGACGGTTCAGGATCTGTTTGAAGCGGTTGGCCAGCATGCTGTTGGCGAGATGTCGGATGAAGACCTGCACCTGCTTGAGTGCATGGCCTGTCCCTCGGCGGGCTCTTGTGGTGCACAGTTTACGGCCAACACCATGGCGTGCGTGTCCGAGGCGATCGGCCTTGCCCTGCCGCACTCTGCCGGAGCGCCAGCGCCCTATGAAATCCGCGACACCTTTGCCCACAAGTCGGGTGAAGCTGTGATGAAGCTGATCGAAATAAATCTGCGTCCGCGCGATATTGTGACCCGCAAGTCGCTGGAGAACGCGGCGCGCGTCGTCGCGGCGACCGGTGGTTCCACAAACGCCGGTTTGCACCTGCCAGCGATCGCGCATGAGTGCGGCATCGACTTCGACCTGCACGACGTCTGCGACATCTTCCGTGACACACCGTACATCGCGGACTTGAAGCCGGGCGGTAAGTACGTGGCCAAAGACCTGTTCGAGATCGGCGGCGTGCCAATCGTGATCAAGGCGCTGATCGAAGGCGGCTACATCCACACCGATTGCATCACCACAACGGGTAAGAGCATCGGTGAGAATCACGAGCAAGTACAGTTCCCTGAGGGCAACAAGATCGTCTACTCGGTCGCCAATGCCATCACGCCAACCGGCGGCGTTGTCGGCCTTCGCGGTAATCTCGCACCTGAAGGCGCGATCGTGAAGGTTGCGGGCATGGAGAAGCAGAGCTTCACCGGTCCAGCACGGGTATTCGAGTGTGAAGAAGATTGCTTTGCTGCCGTTCAGAGGGGTGACTACGAGGACGGCGAAGTTCTGGTGATCCGCAACGAAGGCCCAAGAGGCGGCCCGGGAATGCGGGAAATGCTTTCAACAACCGCTGCGATCTATGGTCAAGGCAGAGGCGACAAAGTCGCGCTGATCACCGATGGCCGCTTCTCGGGTGCGACACGCGGTTTCTGTGTGGGCCACGTCGGGCCTGAAGCTGCTGTGGGTGGACCCATTGGCTTGCTGCAGAATGGCGATGTAATCTCGATTGATGCTGTTTCCGGTTCTATGAACGTGGACGTGTCTGACGAGGAAATGGAGCGTCGTCGTGGTGAGTGGAAACCGCGGACCCACAACTACAACGCAGGCGCGATCTGGCGCTATGCGCAAACTGTCGGTTCAGCAGAAAAAGGCGCCGTCTGCCACCCGGGCGGCAAAGGCGAAACCCACGTTTATGCTGACCTGTAACCCAACAGGGTTCATGCCGACCTGTAACCCAACAGGGTTCATGCCGACCTGTAACCCAACAGGGTGTCGGTGATTGAAAACGAAATGAAAGGCGGGCAGGGCCGGGCTAATTTTTCCGGTTCTGTCCCACCAAATATGAAACAAATTATCAAATCCCTGTTCGGCACCAATCGCCAACAGGGCTCGGAAATGGGCGCTGCTTTTGCAGATATCGCCACCACTATCCGCGACGAAGACGAACCGTTCACCGAAAGCGACGACGCGGAAGCCGAGGAGGTCGAGACCTACGTACCCTTTGTGCTCGAAACCACTGAGGCCGAGGGCGGCATACTGTCCTATCGCGTGAGCTCGCTCCCGGAAATACTGGAAAGTGACGGATACTTGCAAACCCGTGACGGACGGGGCGGGGGTCCATCCTGGACCGAACTGGTGCGCGGTGCGCTGCATCTCTCCGGACAGGCGGAAGTGCTCAACGACCTGTGCTTCATGTCAACCGACGAACAATTCGTTGCCGAAACCCTCAACGCCGCCGACGCCGCAGCGGTTGCAGGCATCGCGCAAGCCATGCACTGGGATCGAGCGATGATGGATGCCGCTCTCGATTGGGCGCAGAAGCAGGGGTTTTGGGTCTAGTGCGCTGAACGTGACCTTGAGCACCTGCTCAACAGAAACGTTACACCCAGCGACAACATCGGTTTAAACCCCAGCAATCAGACTGTTCGGATCAGCGATCAGACGGTCGTACATGCGGCCGGCGCGTTGTTCGATGGCTTCGCAAGCATCGAGGATGAGGTCTTCGCGGAAGCGCTTGCCGATGATCTGTATGGGCACAGGCATGCCGTCTGCGAAATCTGCGCCGATGTTACCCGCGGGTAGGCCGAGAAAGTTCATCGAATAGACGTAAACCGCTGAACCGATCAAATCGAGCATGCCATCAAGGTCTTCGGCATCGCGGTTCCAGGGCTGGGTGCTCACCGGCATAAACGGGGTCAGCACGAGCGGATATTTCTCCAGAAACAGCAGATAATCGCGGACGTGCTGGGAGCGGCGACCCAGACCCTGCATCAGCGCCTCGCCCTCATAGACGGTGAAGTAGTCGAAGTAGCTGTCGAAGATCTTGTTGACCGTGTCGCTGCCGTACTCCCGCACTGCAGGGGTCAGGTGGGCAAGCAGGTCGCCGAAGAAGCAGCCTTCGGCGTCCTTTATCATTGCGTCGAAATTAGGCAGTTCGACTTCTTCGAGCACGTAGCCGGCATCCTGGAGCGCGGCAATCGCGGCGTCTAGCCCGGCTGCCATATCTGGAGACATGTCACGGCGCGGCATGTGGCGGGTGAAGCCGACCTTCTTGGGACCATCCAGCGCAGGGCCGTCAAAGGGAACCGGAGCCATCCAAGGATCGTGCGGGTTGTACTGGATGAGCGCACGCATGCCCAGGCGGACGTCCTCGACATCGCGGGTGATCACGCCCTGCACCGACATCAACTGCGCAAGGATCGAGCGTTCAGCCGGCGCAGAGGGGTTATAGGCGGGGGTCCGGCCCATGCCCGGCTTTACCGTTGCGGCCCCAACGGCAGCGGCGGGGTAGCGCAGAGAGCCAGCAATGTCATTTCCGTGTGCCAAGGCCCCCATGCCACCCATCACCGCAGATGAAGCCCCGCCCGAAGATCCACCTGATGTCGCCCAGTCGTTCCACGGATTGAACGTACGCCCGTGAAGGTCGTTTACCGTGGTGGCTCGCATGGAGAATTCGGGTGTGTTGGTCCGCCCAATGATAACCGCACCCGCAGCTTCGAGGTTCTGCACGACTGGCGCATCACCCTTGGACATCATATCTTTGAACGCCACCACACCGTTTGTGTTGGCCCAGCCCTTCTGGTCGATGTTGACCTTGACCGTCACAGGAACGCCGTGCATTTCGCCGCGATTGTCTTTCTGTGCATCCAGCGCCTTGGCGCGCTCAAGCGCGGGTTCGCTAAGGTCTTGAACCACGGCGTTGAGCTTTGGGTTGATAGCGTGCATCCGATCGATACAGGCTTGCGCTGCGTCGACACAGGAGATCTCGCACTTGCGGATCAACGCTGCTGTTTCGGTTCCGGAAAGTTCCCAAAGCTCAGTCACGGTTCATGCCTCCCACCTGTTACTGTGCGATGAGCAAATCACAGAAATGGTCGTGAGTCTCGACCCTTCACACGGCTTAGAGGGGCAGTATCAGGAAAACTCAGCCCAGATAGGCGTGTGATCCGAAGCCTTTTCCTTGGACCTTGGGGTCCGGTCGATGCCTGCGTCGATCAGCCGGTCTGCAGCCTGGGGGGAGGCTAGGATAAAATCGATCCGCCAGCCGTGGTCCTTGTCGTAGGCCCCGCGCTGGTAATCCCAATAGGAAAACTGTCCTGGCCGCTGATCAAATACGCGAAAGGTATCGGTCAGCCCTCTGTTGAGCAGGGTGTAAAGCCGATCCTTGCTTTCCGGACGGCCCAGAGCATCGTCCTTCATGGCGGCGGGGCTGTACACGTCGGCGTCGGACGGGATCACGTTGTAGTCGCCGCACAGCACAAACGGCTGTTCGGTCGCGAGCAGTGTGTCAGCATGGCGGATCAGGCGATCCATCCAGTCGAGTTTGTAATCGAATTTTGGACCGGGCGCGGGGTTGCCATTGGGTAGGTAGAGTCCGCCGACGATGAAACCATCCCGGGTTTCAACTTCAATGTAGCGCCCCTGCTCGTCCTCAGAATCGCCCGGCAGCGCGCGAAGGCGCGTTTCAACCGGTTCCCGCGAGAGTACCGCCACTCCGTTGTAGCTCTTCTGCCCGACGATGCTGGCGTGATAGCCAGCGGCTTCGATATCCGCAAAAGGGAAGTTGTCGTCCTGCGCCTTGATTTCTTGCAGGCACACGATATCCGGCTTGAAGGTGTCAAGCCACTCAGTGATGTTGACGAGCCGTGCGCGGATCGAATTGACGTTAAAGCTTGCGACCTTCACGCGATCAGAACACGCTGAACGACGTACCGCAGCCACACGAAGCGGTGGCATTGGGGTTGTTGATCTTGAAGGCAGCACCGATCAGCTCATCAACAAAATCAACCTCGGCCCCCTCCATAAACTCCATGGAAGTCTCGTCAACCAGCAGTTTAACGCCGTCGGTTTCAAAGATGCTGTCATCGCCCTTCACGGCGTCGTCAAAGTCAATCTTGTACTGAAAACCAGAGCAGCCCCCGCCCAGAACCGAGACACGCAAATGCAAGGCGGCATTGCCCTCCATCTCGCGGAGTGCTTTCACGCGAGCGGCGGCTGAGGCGGTGAGTATGACAGTCGCACTGTCTTCTGGTCTATCCAACGGCATAGATTGAGAGTAGGGAGTGCGTGCGCATCCTTCAAGTAAGAACTCCGCAGATTGGGGTTAAATCGACATGTCCACCCTCGCTTTGTACGCTGTTGACCCGTCAAACACGCGCGGTCGCGCCCATCGAGAGCCGGGAAGCGACGGCGGCGAGCGCGCTCCGCATCAGCGGGATCGCGACCGGATCATCCACAGCCGCGCGTTTCGAAAACTGCTCTATAAAACGCAGGTGTTCGTCAGCGACGAAAACGACACCCTGCGCACCCGGCTCACCCATTCCATGGAAGTCGCGCAAATCACGCGGGATATGTGCCGAGCGCTGTCACTCAACGAAGATCTGGGCGAGACCGTCGCGCTGGCCCACGATCTGGGCCACAGCCCCTTTGGTCACACGGGCGAAGACGCGCTGTCGGACTGTCTCAATGCGCGTGGTCTGCCCTCGTTCAATCACAACCTTCACACGGCCAAGATCGTCACGGTGCTGGAGCAGCGCTATGCGGCGTACAACGGGCTTAACCTGTGCTGGGAGACGCTGGAAGGCATTGCGAAACACAATGGCCCAGTCCACGGAGATCTGGCGACGGACATGGAGCGGCTCTTCACCAGTTTTGATCTGGAGCTCCATACCCACGCTTCCGCCGAAGCGCAGGTCGCGGCGTTGTCTGATGATATCGCATACAACACCCACGACGTTGACGACGGCTTGCGTGCCGGTTTGCTCAGCTTCGATGCCTTGCGTGATATTGCTCTGCCGGCACGGGCACTGCGTGAAATTGATGCCGACTATCCTGACCTGCCAGCCGACAAGCGAGCTTTCGAAGTGGCCCGCCGGATGATTTCTGAGCTGATTGGCGACGTTCTGAGCTACAGCCGAGGATTGCTGCGCGAATTGCAAGCGACCTCAGCCGCGCAAATCCGGGCGCACCGCCAGCCGGTCATCGCTTTTTCCCCGACCATGTACGACGACTTGCAGGAACTGCGCGCTTTCCTGTTCGCCAATCTCTACCGCCACCCCTACGTCAACCGCCGACGGCACAAAACAACGAAGATTATCAAAGACCTCTTCGAGCTTTACGATGCCCGCCCGAGCTTGCTTGTGAGCGAGAAAGGTATGGCAGAGGCGATGGATGATCCGGTGGTTCGGGCTGGCATCATCACGGACTCTATTGCATCCATGACCGACAAAGCGGCGATTGAAGAGCATCGACGCCAATTCGACCTCTACGCCATCGACTGACCTGAACAAAAGGCCCCGTTTTTCATGAACTTGTTTGCCACTCTCGAAACCCGGTTGAAAGCTCATCTGACAACATTGGTGGCTCAGGGAGGATTGCCTGAGGGCTTGCCGATTGATCGGATAACAGTCGAGCCGCCGCGCGATGCCAGTCACGGTGACTTTGCCACCAACGCCGCCATGGTTCTGGCCAAGCCCGCCAAGACCAATCCGCGCGCGCTGGCCGAGGAGCTTGTGGCCGTGATTGCGGACTGGGATGAGATCGAAAGCACTGAAGTTGCCGGGCCGGGCTTCATCAACATGCGCGCCAAGCCGGGCGCCTGGCACGAACTGCTGCGTGGGGTCTTGAGCGCGGGTGAGGGTTACGGCGCGTCAACGTTGGGGCAGGGCCAGCTGGTGAACGTCGAGTACGTGTCCGCCAACCCCACCGGTCCGCTCCATCTGGGTCATGCGCGCGGGGCTGTGCTGGGGGATGTAATGGCGGCGCTTCTGGCCAAGGTCGGCTTTGATGTGACGCGTGAGTACTACATCAACGATGCAGGCGCGCAGGTCGATGTTTTGGGTCGAACCGCCTATGCCCGCTACCGGGAGGTGTTGGGCGAGACCATCACGCTCGAAGAAGGCCAGTACCCGGGCGAATACATGATCGACATCGCCCGCGCCATCGCAGAGCGCGACGGTGACAAGTGGATGAGCGCGGACGAAGCCGACTGGCTGCCCGAATTTCGCGCCTTTGCCATCGACTACAACATGACCCAAGTCCGCCGCACGCTGGCAGACATGGACATCGATCAGCTGTTTATCAGCGAGCGCAGCATCGTTGAAACCGGCGGGGTTGAGCGGGCCATCGAGAAGCTGACCGATTTGGGGCTAATGTATTGGGGTGTGCTGGAGCCGCCCAAGGGTAAAAAGCCGGACGATTGGGAAGAGCGTGAGCAGTTGCTGTTCCGGTCTACCGAGTTCGGCGATGACGTGGATCGCCCCCTGAAGAAATCTGACGGTTCCTATACCTATTTCGCCAACGACATCGCCTATCACTACGACAAGCACCAGCGCGGCTTTGCCGAGCAGATCGACATCTGGGGTGAGGATCACAAAGGTTACATCAAGCGCATGCAGTCGGCCGTCGCCGGCGTTACGGACAAGCAGGCCGCGCTCGAGGTCATCATCTGTAACATCGTCAAGGTGTTCAAGAACGGCGAGCCGGTGAAGCTATCCAAGCGGGCCGGTAATATCGTCACGCTGGAAAGCATGGTGTCCGAGATTGGTTCCTCCGCGTTGCGGTTTATCATGCTGACCCGGCGTAACAACGAAGTGCTCGAGTTTGATATTGCGGAAGTGACCGCCGCGACAAAAGATAATCCCGTGTTCTATGTTCAATATGCTCATGCACGCATTTCCAGTGCCTTACGGAAAGCACTTGAGGCCTTTACGGATTCGCGAATCGATGATACGTCATTATGCGAAGCTGAGTTTGCTCACCTGCAGACACGCGAAGAACAACGGCTCATTTCAGTCGTTGCTCAATTCCCAAGGATCGTCGAGAGCGCTGCTCTCGCCCGGGAACCTCATCGCGTGGCGTTCTATTTGAGTGACCTTGCCGGAGCCATCCATGGGCTTTGGGCTGCGGGGAATGTGAACCCAGCGAACCGAATTGTTGTCGATGACAGTCTGTCGCTCACGCAAGCGCGTCTTGCTCTTATTAGAGCGGCTCAGATTACATTAGCGGCCGGGTTGCGCTTGTTGGGTGTGGTGCCGGTCGAGGAGCTACGCCGCAATGAGCAAGAGCTATTTTGAACGCCGAATTTTTGGTCAGACCGATCAAGAAGATGATCAACAGGATCAGGCACCGTCGCTTGGATCCTTGAAGTCCAGGGGGCCGCAGGCCTCGTCTCAAAGTGTCCCGTCCCAGCCCTATCGCTTTGGTGCGAGCCGGAAAGCGTTGCGACCGCCGATCAGTGCCCCTGAGAGCGCGAGCCAAAGCACCTTTGTCCCTGCTGAAACCCAGGCGCCAGAGATGGAGCCGTCGTCTTCCCATCACTGGGAAGCCTCCAGCGAGCTGCGCAACCGTTTGGGGATGAATGCAGAGGCTCCCGAAGAGGATGCCTACGCGCCGCAGTGGGATGCGCAAACCGCTCAGCCGATGGATTATGCTCAGCGTGCGGCGGAACAGGAACGCCTGATGGATAGCCTGACCGGCCAGCAGATGCCGGCAGAACCCTATCCGTTAAGCGCACCGCAACCCTCCGTGACGCCATCAATGACACCACCCGCAAGGGAAGAGGAAGCCTCCTTTGGCTTTCACAGTGCCGATGGGCCGAGTCCCATCACGCCGGAGCCGGCTGGGCAGACCTACCCGGCTGAGCATGCCTACGAGGCCGCGCCCGTTGCAACAACGGCGACCCACGCTGTAAGCCCCGCAGCTGCTCCAGAGAGTGCTGTCACTGAGCCTCGCATGGCCACGGCGGCGGCTGTTGGCGTGGGACAGCGTGTGAACCTGAGCGACCAGCGCGCCGGCACTTCAGTCAATCCACAGCACTACGTTGCAGCCTCTGACGAAATGCAAGCGTCCGCACCACGCGGTCCAAGCTTCGACGAACGGTCCGCGCGCAACCCGCTCGCCGGGGCTGCTGCTCATCAGCATGAACGCCAGCGCAATCAGGCATCTGCCCGCAAGCCTGCGACCAACAATAGCCCCTCTCGCGGCATGTCCGCTCTGCCGCCCCGGCCGCCGCGCCGTGATCGCGGTAAAGGGGGAGGCGGCGGCCTGTTTGGGCTGGTCCGCAATGGCCTCTTGGCGGTGGTCACTCTGTTGGGACTGGGTTTACTCATGTCCGTAAGCTATGCCGCGTTTCAGGGGCTTCGTTCCTCACCTGATGCGGATGTCACCATTCTTTTGGCGCCAGACGAGCCGGTAAAACTCCGCCCAGAACAGGCTGGGATTGACCCTGAAGTTGCCGCCGGGCGCACGTTTGAAGCTGATCTGTCAGTGCTTAGCAACCCTCTGGGGGTCCTTGAACCCTCCGATGACCGCTATGCAAGCGATAGTGACACGGCGCCCACCATGACAATGAATTTCGGCGGTCAGTCGCTGAGGGTCGCGCACATTGACAGCGCGCAACCCGCGGTCGTCCTCGAGCCCATCACTGAACTCGGCGAAGGTGCGTCCGTTGCTGTGGCATCATCTGCGCAGGGTCAGCCGCAAGTTCTTCCCGTTGCCGCGACCACTGACTTGAACCCGCTGGTTGATATTCCATCCGCAATCACGCCAGCCAACGAAGAACCGTTGGCCAACGCGTCGCCTTTGGCGAACGGCTTGAGCGACATCGCCATTCCAAAAGCCCGGGGTACTGTACCTTCGGGTTATGAGGGTTTGGTGGTGCGGGTCCAGGCCAACACGTCAAGCGCAGCATCCGCGGCGTCACTGACGCCAGCGCTGGGGACAGGTTCGGCTGAAACAACGCTTGTAGCCGGTCAGCGGGGCAGCGGGTCCGTGACCCTTGATCCCGCATCCGGGCTGCCGTCCACGCCGCAGGCGCCGACTGTGACCGGTCAGGCCGTCGTTTCACCATTTGGCATTCAGCTGGCGTCCCTTCGGACTGAACAGCAGGCGCTGAATTTATGGGTTCGGTTGCAGGACAAGTATCCATCACTGCTAGGCGGCCTTGCCAGCAGGGTCGTGAAGTTTGACTCGACCTCGCGCGGCATTTTCTACCGCCTGCAGGCGGGCCCCATGCCCACCAAAACCACTGCGGTCGATTTCTGCGTACAACTCAAAGCGCAGGGCCAGGAGTGTATTTTCGTCAACGGTTAGCGCTGATCGTCATCATTAGGGCTCAGAGGCTGGGGAAGTTTCACTTATCCCCAGCCCTCTGAATTCCCAATAGGGCCCAATTCGCGCTATAGCGATGGTATGGATAAACCGTCGCATAATCTGGATGACAAACCCGAATTCGAGGATGACGGCGGCGCGCCGCGCCCGAATGCCGGTTTGTTCTTACGTCTGGAAGGGTATGAAGGTCCGATAGACCTGTTGCTGGATCTGGCGCGCGACCAAAAGGTCGATCTGTCCCAGATTTCCATTCTTGCCCTCGTCGATCAATACCTGCGTTTCATGCACATGGCCAAGAAGAAGCGCCTCGATCTGGCCGCTGAATATCTCGTTATGGCGGCGTGGCTGGTTTATCTAAAGTCCAAGATTCTGCTGCCCTCCACGGCGGAAGAGGCAATCGCAGCTGCAGAGTCTGCTGAAGCGATTGCGTTCAGGTTACAGCGCCTCGCGGCTATGCAAAAGGCGGCTGAACGGGTTTTCCAGTTGCCGCAAAAGGGTGAGCAGCGCTTTGAGCGTGGCCCGGTCTTCAAGGTCAAGAATCGCGTTGAAACCCGCCTGGATGTGGAGCTGTATCACTTGCTGCGGGCCTATGCCTTGGTTCAGAACCGTCACACTGCCGTCGACCGGGCAGTGCGCAAAATCCCGGTGTATTCGCTTGAAGAGGCTGTCAAAAACCTCTCTCGTCTCGTTGGCCGTCCAATCCCGAGCTGGCGCACGCTTTCGTCATTCATGCCGATCAATATCAGCTCGCCCGGCAAGCGCAGGTCGGCGCGGGCTTCGTTCTTTGCTGCGAGCCTGGAGCTGGCGCGACGGGGTGAAATCTCGCTGAGTCAGGACGGTGCCTTTGGTGACATCTACCTGAAAACCCCTGATGACCGCGAATTTGCTCCAGAAGATGCTGAGGGTTGGGAGAGCGCTGAATGACTGATTTCAATACCCTTAGGCTGATCGAGGCCCTCCTGTTCGCGTCAAAGGACCCGATCCCCACCAGTGTGTTATCCGCGCAGATCCCCGATGAAGAGAACATCGGTGAGATCCTCGAAACCCTACAATCGCACTATGCTAATCGGGGAATCGTGTTGGAGAATGCCGGGAACAGCTGGGCGTTTCGAACGGCTTCCGATCTGGCGGGGGATCTGGCGATTCAGCGGGTCGCCAGCCGTCGGCTCAGCCGGGCAGCGATGGAGACCATGGCGATCGTCGCCTACCACCAGCCTGTAACGCGGGCCGAAATCGAGGACATTCGCGGCGTCGCGGTTGCCAAGGGCACCGTTGACACCCTGCTCGAAGCCGGTTGGATCAAGCCCCGCGGCCGAAAACAGACCCCAGGACGCCCCCTAATGTGGGGCACAACAGATGCATTTCTCGATCACTTTGGCCTCTCAACGGTCAAGGAACTCCCCGGTATGGACGAGCTTAAAGCCGCTGGCCTGCTCGACAAGCGCGAGGGGTTGGCGTCACTCCCAACATCAGAGGACGATAACGACGATGAAACCGAAACCGAGCTGGAAATGGAAGACGGCGAAGAAACGGTCGACGCAGGCACGTCGGCGGACGTTATCCAACTGGACCAAGCCCGCTGAAAAACGCGCCGTCCCGTAGGTAGATAATCTGAGCTAAGGCCGGGCAGCTTTGCGGAAATACAGTTGTCCAATTGCGACTTCATTGGTAGTGCAAGAGCGTAATTGTCATGCTTGCGGCGTTTTGCGAACCGGTATCAGCGCCTGAGTGAAAATAACAAGCGGCGTTAACGTTGCACGCATTGGTTTGATGCCCCATATCAGATCGAAACACGTATCTTCACGCTTGAAGCGACGGTAACAGTCCATTTTTGGAGGTAAACTCATGGGTCTCGGTGGTCTCGGTAATCCGATTGTTCTGCTTATTCTGCTGGCTATAGTACTGCTGATTTTTGGTGGTCGTGGTCGTATTCCAAACCTGATGGGTGACATGGCAAAAGGCATCAACGCTTTTCGCTCTGGTCTGAAAGACGACAAAAAGAGCGAGGGCGAAGCTGATGCTGAGGCCGACGCCACCAAGACCATTGATCACGATGAGTCATCCGAAACGGTAAAGACTGAAGCACAAAGCAAAGAGAGCGCCTAATCCGTCTCTCCCTTTGCTTTCATTCAAGTTCGTTCTTAACCCCGAGGAAGCGCCGTGTTTGGCCTTGGCATGACCGAAATGATTGTGATTGGCGGTATCGCGCTGCTGGTCGTGGGTCCGAAAGACTTGCCCAAAGTCTTCAAGGGGATTGCTTCGGTGATGAAGCAGATACGAAAGCTGACCCGCGAATTTCAGGGCGTGGTCAACGATATGATCCGCGACAGCGACTTGGATGACCTGCGGAAGGAAGCGCAGGATTTGCGCCAGAGTATCGATCCGACTTCTGATATCCGCGAAGCAATGAAGGACGTTGAGGACGAGGTTAAGGAAACGACAGACTCCGTTTCCGGAAAAGATCTTTGGCAACCCGAACCCGCACCGACCAAGAAAGCCGAATCCGCTGCTGCCAAGAGCGCCGAGCCGGCGAAATCTGAGGCATCGTCGTAATCCATGAGCGGCGATAAAAAACCAGGCGGGCTGTCTCGCGCGGCCTCCCAGATGCAGGCCCTGTTCCGTAAAAAGGCGGAAGAGACCCAGCTGAAGACCGAAACGGGTCAGTCGCCCAAATACTTGTATTCGGATAAGGCTGACAAAGTGATCGGCACCGAATCCGATCCGAGTCAGGCGCCTTTGATGGAGCACCTCAAGGAGCTTCGCCAGCGGCTGTTCGTCTTTGTCGGGATCTTTTTTGCGCTGACCATCGGTATCTTTTTCCTCGCCAAGCCGATTTATTTGTTTCTTGCCAGGCCGATCATCGCGGTGTTTGAACGCAATGGCCTGCCCACAGTGTTTATTGTCACCAGCCCTTTCGAGAAGTTCTTTGCTGACTTCACGCTGGCCCTATTCGTTGGGTTTACACTGACGCTGCCCGTGCTGCTTTACCAGATCTGGCGTTTCATTGCGCCCGGGCTTTACAACAATGAAAAGGGCGCGATGCGGCCGTTTCTGGTGGCATCGCCGATTCTCTATCTGATCGGTATTGCCTTCGTTTATTTCGTTGTGATGCCGATGGCGTTCAACTTCCTGATCGGCTACGCGCTGGACGGGGGTGAGTTCAACCTTGCGAAAAACGCCGGCGAGTTCAGCGCCGTGCTCGAAAGCTTCCGCGCGGCGTCCGAGACCTTCTTCGCCATGAACCCTGCGGAGGTGGCCAAAGAAGAGTTCATCAAAGCCGGTGAAGCCTACCGCTCGGCCTTGCGCGATATGGCGCAATTGCGCCCGCTGGATAAGGTCAGCATCGACCCGCAAACCAAAATTGCCGACTACCTGCGGGATTCCATGCGCATGCTGATTGGCGGCGGTCTGGGCTTCCAGTTGCCGGTGGCGTTGACTTTGATGGTGCGCTCGGGGCTGGTTTCCACCGATTTCCTCAAACGGAACCGCAAGTTTGCGGTCCTCATTCTGTTTATCCTTTCTGGTGTGCTGACGCCGCCGGACATTATCTCGCAGGCCATGCTCGGCGGTCCGATGTACGTGCTCTACGAGATCGCAATCTTGATTGGTATGCGGATCGAAAAAAACCAGCGCGCCAATAACCCCTATTGGGATGGTGGTGATCCAAGCGCGGATGATGATGCCAATGGTGACGACGAGCCTGACCCATCAAAACCCACCGCTTCAGCAGGGGCTGGCGCAGCAGGTGCGGCGGCCGCAGCGGATGCCGCTGCAGGTGATGCCGAAGATGGCCCAATGGAAGAGAATTCCATCGGTGGTGGCACTGGCGCATCTGGCGATGAAATCGAAGACGACGACCTGTTTGCACCGGTTGATGACGAGCAACCCCGCATCTTGAAGTCCACTCCGGAACCATCTGGTGATGAGGGCTTCGTCAAGCCGGATCCTGACGACGACTGACCGCTACAACTGACCCCGGACAATTGGACACATCAGATCAAATGCACCTATGCGGGGTTGATGGTTGAAAGGTTGCTCTCACGCTTCTATTTCTTCAATAGGACTGAGATGGTCCAAATCCACAAAAGGTCAGAGCGCTCAATACCAATGAAGCTGTCACGCTTAACAGACTATGCCGTGATCTTGCTCACCAAACTATCTTTTGGTGGTGGCGAGCCAGCTTCTGCTGCGCGGTTGTCCGAAGACCTGATGCTGCCGCAGCCAACGGTATCAAAGCTGTTGAAAATGCTGACGAAGGCGGAGTTGGTGACATCGCAACGAGGGGCCTCGGGTGGCTATACGCTCTCGCGTGCGCCAGACACGATCAGCATTGGCGATGTCATTGCAGGGATCGAGGGGCCCGTTGCGCTCACAGCGTGCATTGACGCTTCCGAAGAGGACGCGTGCGGCGTTCAGTCGTTTTGCGGGATGCGTGGAAATTGGGCAGTGGTCAACGCCGCAGTAAACGAGGCGTTGGACCAAGTGACATTGTCGGACATGGCGCCGGCATGGATGAACATGTTTAGACCGGTCGAACCGGTCTCAGAGAAGGCGTAGTGTTCTATGGCTGCTGAAGCTGAAACCATCGAAAAAGTCTCTGCGCTTGCAGAGAAATACAAGTACGGCTTTGTCACTGACATCGAGTCTGAGTTCGCCCCCAAAGGCCTGAACGAAGACACCGTGCGGTTCATCTCTGCGAAGAAAAATGAGCCAGAGTGGCTGCTGGAGTGGCGGCTGAAGGCTTATCGGTACTGGTTGGAAATGGAAGCGCCCGACTGGGCTAAGCTGAACATTCCGCCCATCGATTACCAGGACAGCTACTATTACTCCGCGCCAAAATCGGCGGAAAGCCGGCCGGAGACCATCGATGATGTCGATCCTGCGCTGATCGAGACCTACAACAAGCTGGGTATACCTTTGCAGGAGCAGGAGATGCTCGCGGGTGTGCAGAAGCGATCTGTGGCCGTGGATGTCGTTTTCGATTCCGTCTCGGTTGCAACCACCTTCCGCGATAAGCTCGCAGAGGCGGGCGTGATTTTCATGCCGATTTCCGAAGCGGTCGAGAAGCACCCGGATCTGGTCAAAAAATACATGGGCTCGGTGGTTCCGCACACGGACAACTACTTCGCAGCGCTCAATTCCGCGGTTTTCACCGATGGCTCGTTCGTCTACGTGCCCGAGGGCGTGACCTGTCCCATGGAGCTCTCGACATATTTCCGCATCAACGCGGAAAACACGGGTCAGTTTGAGCGTACCCTGATTATCGTCGAAGACCGCGCCTACGTTTCCTATCTCGAAGGTTGCACGGCGCCTCAGCGGGACGAGAACCAATTGCATGCTGCCGTGGTCGAATTGGTCGCGATGGATGATGCTGAGATCAAGTACTCGACCGTTCAGAACTGGTACCCCGGCGATGAAAACGGCAAGGGCGGGATCTATAACTTCGTGACCAAGCGCGCCAAGTGCCAAGGCGCGCGGTCTAAGGTGTCCTGGACGCAGGTAGAAACCGGTTCGGCGATCACGTGGAAGTACCCCTCGTGCGTGTTGCTGGGTGAAGAAAGCCAGGGCGAGTTTTACTCTGTCGCGATTACCAATAATCTGCAGCAAGCCGATACCGGCACCAAGATGATCCACGTGGGCAAGAATTCTCGCTCGCGGATCATCGCGAAAGGCATTTCTGCGGGTCGGTCTGACCAAACCTACCGCGGGCTCGTAAAATCGACCCGGACGGCCAAGGGCGCGCGGAACTTCACCCAATGTGACAGCCTGCTGATCGGCGATCGCTGCGGTGCGCACACGGTTCCGTATATCGAAGCGGGCAACGCATCGTCCATGTTCGAGCACGAAGCCACGACCTCCAAAGTCTCTGATGACCAGCTGTTCTATTGCCGTCAGCGTGGGATGGACGAGGAAGAGGCGCTGGCGCTGATCGTTAATGGTTTTGTGAAAGACGTCTTGCAGGAACTGCCCATGGAATTCGCCGTGGAAGCCCAGAAGTTGGTAGCCATTTCGCTTGAAGGCTCCGTGGGATGACCTTGCTGTCGGTCAACATCAACAAGATCGCTCTGCTGCGGAACTCGCGAGGCACCGGTACCCCGGACCTTGTCGAAGGCGCGCGGCTGGCGATTGCGGGCGGGGCAGAGGGCATTACGGTGCACCCGCGCGAGGACCAGCGGCACATCACGCTGGACGATGTGATCGCCGTCGCTGACCTGCCGGAGATCAAGAGCGGCCAGGTCGAGTTCAACGTCGAAGGCGACATGCGGGAAGACTTGTTCAACATGATCCGCGTGCTCAAGCCCACGCAGTTTACGGTCGTGCCGGTAATCGCGGGGGAGGTCACGTCGTCACGAGGTTGGCGGGCCTATGATGATCACGACTACCTGGAATACTGGGCTGCTGAGATGCGCGAGGTCGGCGTGCGGACGGCGGTATTCGTGGACCCGGAGCCACGGTCGGTAGAGCTGGCCGCCGCCTGCACTATTGAGGCTGTTGAAGTCTACACAGGCGCTTACGCCGCCGCGCATGCGCGCGGGGACCACGCGGCGGCGCTGGAGGCTGTGGACCGCGCAGCCCAGACAGCGCGTGGGCTTGGCTTGCGGTTGAACGGCGGTCATGACCTGACCGTTGAAAACCTTGGCCCGCTGTGTGAGCGGGTTCAGTTTGACGAATTTTCCATCGGCCACCACATCGCCTCTGAAGCCCTTTTTCGCGGGTTTTCTGGCGCTGTCGCGGACTTCAAATCTGCAGTACCTGAAGGGGTCTGAACAAAATCATGCTGGAAATAAAAGGCCTTCACGCCGGTCTCGAAGACGGGACGGAAATCCTCAAGGGCATCAACCTGAGCATTGGCGCGGGCGAAGTGCACGCGATCATGGGTCCCAACGGATCGGGCAAATCCACCACGGCGAACATTCTCTCGGGCAAGCCCGGCTACGATGTTCGGTCGGGCAGCGCGACGCTGGAAGGTGCGGACCTGTTTGAGATGGAGCCTGAAGAACGCGCGCATGCGGGCCTGTTTCAGGCCTTTCAGTACCCTGTTGAAATTCCGGGTGTGCAATCTTCGACGTTTCTGCAGACGGCCGTAAATGCCAAGCGCAAGGTGAAGGGGCTGGCTGAGCTGGATGCACTCGCCTTTGTCCGCGAGCTTCGGGCGCAGGCTAAGAAACTCGGGATCGGTAACGACATGCTGAAGCGTGCGGTAAACGTGGGCTTCTCGGGTGGTGAAAAGAAGCGGTTTGAGACCCTGCAAATGGCCTTGTTGGAGCCAAAACTGGCCGTTTTGGATGAAACCGATTCAGGGCTGGACGTCGATGCCTTGCGGGTCGTGGCAGATGGTGTGAACGCTCTGCGCGCGCCAGACCGCTCGTTTCTGGTGATCACGCACTATCAGCGTCTGCTTGACTATATTGTCCCCGACTACGTGCACATCCTGAGCGATGGCAAGATCGTCAAATCGGGCGACAAGTCGCTGGCACTGGCAGTCGAGAAGACCGGTTATGCGGAGTTTGAAGCGGCATGACAGATGTCTTTGGCGCAGAGTTTCTGGATCGGTTGCACAGCGTTGGGGCGGTGAAGAACCCCGCCTCGTTTGAGGCGCTGCGAACGCAGGGGTTTCCCAACCGCAGGGTTGAAGCCTGGCGCTACACGGATTTAGCGGGGCAGCTTGCCCAGACGTTGACCCCTTCCGGTCTCCGCATCAATCAGGAGCAAAGTGGCCTATTCGGGCCTAACCCGGCTGTGCAGACTGTCGAAGGTGATGCGCTGAGCCTGATGAACGCAGCTGTGGGCGGGGAAGGCTTCCTGTTTGAGGTGCCGGAAGGCGCGCGTCTCAAGCCGGTCTTTGCCCGTTTTGGACCCATGGCCGCCAATGCACTGGTCAACGCCACCAACCGCATCACGATTGGGGCTGGGGCGCAGGCTGTACTGGTGGAGCGCTGGGGGCAGACCGATGAGAGCTGGATGAACAGCGATACAACCATCGATGTCGCCGAAGGCGGTCATCTGCGCCGGATCATTCTGGTTGAAGACGGTGGCGCGGGAACACAGACGCACCGGACCTTTACCACGCTTGGTGAAAACGCCCGCTATGACGCGCTGGTCGTGACGCTGGGCGGTGGGCTGCACCGGATCGAGCAGCACGCGGATCTGACCAAGCCCGGCTGCCACGCCGGTTTATCGGCGATCGTCCTAAAGCGCGGCGAGGAGCACAGTGATTTTGTGACCAACGTCCGGCACCTGGCGGAGGATACAACCTCGGATCAGCAGGTGCGAACGGTGGTTGACGATAGGGCGACAGCGATCTTTCAGGGCGGCATCAAGGTTGCGCAGGATAGCCAGCGGATCGAGGGCGATCAGCTTTCTCGCGCGCTGATGCTGTCAGACCGGGCGCAGGCTTTCACCAAGCCGGAACTGGAGATTTTCGCCGACGACGTAAAATGTAGCCACGGTGCTACGGTCGGTGATCTGGATCAGGAGGCGCTGTTTTACATGCGCGCCCGCGGTGTGGAAGAGGCAGCGGCGCGAGCGCTACTGGTCTTGGCCTTTGCACGGGAACCCTTTGAGGCACTGGACTTGCCAGAAGCAATTGAGACCATGCTCGATGGCAAGGTTCAGGAATGGCTAGGCGTGGCTGGTCGGTTTGAAGAAATGGATCTCTGATCATGGGCTACGACGTCGCGGCCATACGCGCTCAGTTCCCAACGCTTGAGCGAAAGATATACGGTAACAAGCCTCTGATCTTTTTGGATTCAGCGGCCTCGGCACAGAAGCCGCGTGCCGTGACTGCTGCCATGACCGATTTCATGGATACGACCTATTCCAACGTGCACCGGGGTATCCATGCCCTGTCGCAAGAGGCCACGGACGCGTTTGAAGCTGTTCGGGGCAAGGTTGCAGGGTTTATGAATGCCGATGAGCGGGAGGTGGTCTTTACCAAGAACACCACCGAAGGCATCAATCTGGTTGCTCAGTCCTGGGGGCGAAAGAACCTCTCTCCCGGCGATGAAATCCTGGTCACTGAGCTTGAGCATCATGCCAACATCGTACCCTGGCAGCTGATCGCTGAGGCGACGGGGGCAAAGGTTCGGGCGGTGGCAGTTCTGGATGACGGCGCGCTCGACATGGATGATTTCCACGCCAAACTGGGGCCTTCGACGAAAATGGTAGCGGTGGCCTATGTCTCCAACGTGCTGGGAACGGTCCTGCCCGTTGAGGACATCATCAAGGCCGCGCACGCACAGGGCGCGCTGGTGTTGCTAGACGCGTCCCAGGCCGTGACCCACAGGCGCGTTGATGTCAAAGCGCTGGACGTCGATTTTCTGGTTTGGACCGGGCACAAGCTCTATGGACCGACTGGGATTGGGGTGCTGTTTGGCAAATATGACCTGCTCGACGCCATGCCGCCGTTTCTGGGGGGCGGCGATATGATTGACACGGTTAGCTTTCAGGGAACGACCTTTCGCGAGCCACCTTATCGCTTTGAAGCGGGCACCCCTGCGATTGTTGAGACGATCGGACTGGGCGCGGCGATCGATTGGGTTGAAACGGTAGGCATTGAGGCCATCGCCGCTCACGAAGCGGATTTGCTGGATTATGCCATGGACCAGCTTGCCGCCGCCAACGACGTCACCGTTTTCGGGACTACACCGACCAAGGTGTCGGTGCTGGCGTTCCTGCTCGGTGACCATCATGCGCACGATGTCGGCACGATTTTGGACCGAACCGGTGTCGCGCTGCGGGTTGGCCAGCACTGTGCTGAGCCGCTGCATACGCGGCTTGGCGTGCATTCGACGGTGCGGGCGTCCTTTGCGGCGTACAACAGCCGTGCGGACGTGGACGGCTTGCTCGACGGGCTGTCGGTGTGCCGGGAGCTGCTGGGGTAATGGACGCCGAAACGCGCACCCTGTTCGAAAGTCGCCTGCTATCGCTGGCCAAGGCTCGGGCGCGAGAAGGACGGTTACCGGAAGCGACCCACACAGGCGCGGTCAAAAACCCATTTTGTGGGGATGAAATTGCTGTTGACGTGAAGCTTAGCGCGCAGGGCGCTGTGGTTGATTTGGGCTATGAGGCCAAGGCATGCAGCCTGTGTGTTGCCTCAGCTGAACTCCTCAGCGACTGGATTGACCAAGTGTATTCACAGGCGCAGTCACAGGAGGGCGGTTCACCAGCGCCCTTGCAGCCCGAGGACCTGCATGCGTTGGCGCAGGCCATTGACGACGTGCTCAAGGGCGGCAATGCGCCGGCTCCAGACGGTTTTGAGGCCCTGGTGTCCGTAGCGCCATTCCGGGCGCGACATAAGTGCGTTACCTTGCCCTTCGACGCCGCGATCAAAGCCCTAGAGGATAAGCAGACGTGATGACCAATGACGGAAAGACACTGGCGGACTTCATGCCCAATCCAGGTGTCACTATGGATCCTGCTGCGGGCGTCCGGGTGCGTCGGGAGGGAACGACCTTTGTGGCTGAAGCCGGGGAAGCGCTGCCATCGGGTGCCGTTTTTGCGGCGCAGGACTCTATGATCGAAGCCATGCAGACCGTTCATGATCCCGAAATCCCAATCAACATTTATGATCTGGGCCTGATTTACCGCGTGGACCAAAACCCGGCGACGGGGGATGTTGAGGTGGACATGACGCTGACCGCCCCCGGATGTCCGGTAGCCGGGGAAATGCCTGGCCATGTTGCTGCTGCGCTGGCGCGTCTTGAAGGCGTTGGCGTGGCAACCGTCAAACTGGTTTGGGAGCCGGCCTGGACCCCGGACCGAGCCAGCGAAGATGCGCAATTGGTGCTGGGACTGTAAGACCTACTTTGCGAACCGGAAGTTTCGTGCCTATATGATCGGTACACCCACTCCTGAACACGAGTTTCAGCCATGATGCAGAACGTTCTCAACCTGACCGATAAAGCCGCTGACCGCGTCAAAGCCCTGATTGACAAATCAGGCGATGAGGCCGTTCAGGGATTGCGCGTGGGCGTTAAGAAGGGTGGTTGCTCTGGCATGGAGTACTTTGTCGAGTACGCTGCCGAGAAAGCAGCGATAGAGGAAGAAGTGCAGGACAAGGGGGTTCGCATCTTCATTGAACCTGCTGCCTTTATGTTCTTGCTCGGCTCGACGATGGATTATCAGGAAGACCGTTTGTCATCGGGGTTCACCTTTGAGAACCCCAACGAAAAAGCCCGGTGTGGCTGTGGTCAGTCCGTCGCGTTTTAAGAGGCGACGATCAGTCAGAGGCCTTCTGACTTTCAGCCAACTGCAAAGCAGACAGCAACTCATCCAAATTTGTTTCCAGCGTGTTCAACTGCTTGTTGATTGTCGGCAGCTGCTTGACCAGTCGCGCTCGCTGGGCGATGGCGCTGGTGTCTGACGTGCTGGAGTTGGTCTGGATAAAGTTGGTCACAGTCTCCTGACGGCGACGCACCTTTTCCAACTTACGCGCTGTGAGTTCCAGACGCTTGGCAAGCAGATTGATCGTTGCCGTGTTGACCTCGATCGCTTCCGCGAGTTTGGCTTCAATAGCAATAATTTCTTGCTTAACCAGATCTGCTTGCACCTTTTGGCTCGCTACCTGCAAGTGGTAGGAGTCAAGCTGTTCCTTGAACTTCGCGCAGCTGACGGACGTGAAATTCCCAGCAGAACACAGGCTCTCATACTTCTGGTTTTGCGCAGCCAGTACAGCGACATTGCGAGCAATCTGCTCGTTGTACGCCGTACTTGTCTGGCTCAGTCGAAGGTGTTCTTCTTTGAGAGCCTTGGGGTTCGCATTCGCCGTGTTCACTGTGCTCAGAGAGACACAGATGATGGTAACCATGAACGTAATAAGCTTTTTCATTTCTCTCGGTCCAAACGAATAACCAATATAAACTTCACTTAAAGATAGGCATAAATTAGGCCGTTTTGGCCGAGGCAGCCGATCTGTGCCGCTTTTTTTGTATTTCTCTCAATATGGAAATACATACTAGCGTATTCGAAATTGATTTTCGCAAAATCGAGTGTAACGCTACCAATAATGCTATAAATTTGCGTTTTTCTGG
>PAHJ01000127.1 GCA_002705565.1 Geminicoccus sp.
GGTGCGTCCGAGCGCATGGAGCACGTGCGCGAGTTGCTGCCTGAAATCTGTACGCTGGACTGCGGCACACTGAACTTTGGCCATGGCGACTACATCATGACCAACACGACCTCCATGCTGCGCGCCATGGGCCAGCAGATGACCGACCTGGGCGTGCGTCCGGAAATCGAAGCCTTTGATACTGGCCACCTATGGTTCGCCAAGCAGCTGGTCGAAGAGGGGATCATCGAAGACCCCGTAATGGTTCAGCTTTGCATGGGCATACCCTGGGGCGCGCCCAATGACCTGAACACCTACATGGCCATGGTGAACAACATCCCCGACAACTGGGTCTGGTCCGCATTCTCGATTGGCCGGATGCAGATGCCTTACGTGACGGCGGCCATGCTTGGGGGCGGCAATATTCGCGTCGGATTGGAGGATAACCTCTATCTCGACCGCGGCGTATTCGCGACCAACGGCCAGCTCGTCGAGCGTGCTGCATCGATTGCGACCAGCATGGGCGCGAAGATCATTGGCCCGGATGAAGTCCGCGCCAAGCTCAAACTGACCAAGCGTTGAGCGCGGCGATGAGTGCCGAAGCGAGCAGCCGGCCAGGCAAGGCCAGCGTGAGTACCGTTGCCATTGTTGGCGGCGGCGTCATTGGTGCCGGGTGGATCGGCCGTTACTTGCACCGCGGCGCCGACGTGCGCGTCTTCGACCCTGACCCCGAGGCCGAGCGCAAGATCAGTGATGTACTGGCCAATGCCGAGACAGCGTTCGAGATGCTATACGGCGTTGCGCCGGTCAAAGGCACGCTGAGCTATCATAGCGACCTCGCCGACGCCGTCGCAGGCGCGGCAATCGTGCATGAATCCGTACCTGAGCGGTTGGACCTTAAGCAGCGCGTCCACGCTGAGATCACGGGTGCTGCCGGGCCTGATACGATCATCTGCACATCGACGAGCGGTTTGCTGCCCACTAAGATTCAGGAAGGTCTCGACCAGCCTGGAAACCTGATCGTCGCGCACCCGTTCAACCCGGTCTATCTGCTTCCCCTGGTGGAGCTTGTTGCCGGACAGCAGACCGCCGCAGACGTGATGGACCGTGCTGCAAAGATCTTTGACGCCGTGGGTATGAAGCCGCTGAAAGTGCGCAAGGAAATCGACGCCTTTATCGCCGACCGCCTGCTCGAAGCGGTCTGGCGGGAGTCATTGTGGCTGGTCAAGGACGGCATTGCCACCACCGAAGAAATTGACGACGCTATCCGCTATGGCTTCGGCCTGCGCTGGGCGCAAATGGGGCTGTTCCAGACCTATCACACCGCCGGCGGTGAAGTGGGGATGCGCGCCTTTATCGAGATGTTCAAGCCCTCGCTGCACTGGCCCTGGACCAAACTGATGGACGTCCCGGAGCTGGATGACGCGCTGATCGACGCCATCGCGGACGGTGTGGAAGAGCAGGCGCGCGGCATGACAGCGCGCGATCTGGAGCGCCAGCGCGACAAGAACCTTGTGGGCATCCTGCATGCTCTCAAAGCCAACAATTGGGGCGCAGGTACGCTCGTATAATCGGAGAGCCACAAGATGCACTTTGGTCTGACACCTGAACAGGAAATGGTCGCTGACACCGTTCGCACGTTCGTCGAAGCGGAAATCTATCCGCACGAGGACGAAGTTGAGCGGCTGGGCTATGTCCCGCATGAGCTGGGCGAAAGCATCAAGAAACGGGTCATCGACATGGGCTTCTATGCCCCGAACTTCCCGGAAGAGGTCGGCGGCGGCGGGCTTGATCACCTGACGTTCACGCTGCTGGAGCGGGAGTTGGGGCGGGGATCCATGGCGCTGACCCATTTCTGGGGTCGGCCGCAAAACATTCTGATGGCCTGTGAAGGGGAGCAGCGGGACGAGTATCTTTTCCCAGCCGTTCGCGGCGAGCGTACGGACGCGCTGGCCATGACGGAGCCAGACGCAGGCTCGGACGTGCGCGGGATGAAGGCGACAGCGGTGCAACAGCCCGATGGCGACTGGATCCTCAACGGCACCAAGCACTTCATCTCCGGCGCAGAGCACGCCGATTTCGTCATCGTTTTCATGGCTTCGGGCGTAGAAGACACACCGCGCGGCCCAAAGAAGAAAATCACATGCTTTCTGGTCGATCGCGGCATGCCGGGTTTTGAGATCAAGGACGGCTACAAGTCTGTGTCTCATACCGGATACAAGAACTGCATCCTGACCTTCGACGACTGCCGGTTGCCCAATTCCAAGGTGCTGGGCGATATCCATGGCGGGTTCCAGGTGATGAATGAATGGCTTTACGCCACCCGCCTGACGGTCGCAGCATTCTGTGTGGGCCGGGCGCGACGGGTGTTTGATCACGCGACCCAGTGGTCCGCAGAGCGCCACCAGTTCGGCCAGCCGATTGGCAAGTTTCAGGGCGTGTCGTTCAAGCTTGCCGACATGATCACTGAAATCGACGCTGCCGAGTGGCTAACCCTAGCGGGCGCGTGGCGCTTGGATCAGGGGTTGGAAGCCAACCGGGAGATCGCTTCGGCCAAGCTCTACGCCTCAGAAATGCTGGCGCGTGTGACCGATGAGGCCATTTCGATTTTCGGCGGTATGGGCCTAATGAGCGACCTGCCCATCGAACGCTTCTGGCGCGATGCTCGGGTCGAGCGGATTTGGGACGGTACGTCAGAAATCCAACGCCACATCATCTCCCGCGATATTCTGCGCAAGCTGGGGGCTTAAGCTGCGGTCCAGAGGCTATACGCCGGTTGCTTTCAGGCGGTTTTCAGCCTGAGCTCGCTTGCTTGGACCAAAAGCAAGCGCTCCGGGGCTTGAGCCAGCAAGGGCGAGCTACGCGGAAAAATCAAAGCGCTTTGTGGAATTGCCCCCTATACTCCGTCGCAAGAACAACCGCTCCTTGTTAACGGAAGGGAAGAGCGATGTACGATCTGCGTGCGATCCGGGAAAATCCGGCTTGGTTTGATGCTGCACTCAAGCGCCGGGGCTTGGAAGCGCTGTCATCCCAAGTGCTGGAAATGGATGAGGCGCGCCGGTCCTCTCAGACCCAATTGGGCGCGTTACAGGCGCGACGCAATGCGGCCTCCAAGGAAATCGGCGCGGCGATGAAGGACCGGGACACGGCCCGCGCGGACGCGCTCAAAGCGGAAGTGGCCGACATCAAGGACCGGATGACCGCGCTCGAAGACGCCGAAGCGGTCGCTGAAGGCAAGTTACAGCAACTGCTCGCCGGACTGCCCAACCGCCCTGACGATTCTGTCCCTGACGGCGCGGACGAAGACGATAACGAGGAAGTCAAAACCTGGGGCAAGCCCGCCGAGCTGGGTTTCGCCGCTAAGCAGCACTTTGAGCTGGGCGAAGACCTTGGCATGATGGATTTCGAGACCGCTACCGACATGTCCGGCTCGCGTTTTGTCATCCTGCGTGGCGCGCTGGCGCGGCTGGAACGCGCTTTGGCGCAGTACATGTTGAACTTTCAGATTGAGCAAAACGGCCTGACCGAGACGCAGGTGCCCTACCTGGTGCACGCTGACGCGCTGTACGGCACCGGCCAGTTACCGAAGTTTGAGGAAGATCTCTACAAGACCAACTCTGACCACTACCTGATCCCGACCTCTGAAGTGCCACTGACCAACGTCGTGGCGAACAAGATCACCGATACCGACGCCCTGCCGATGCGCATGGTCGCTTACTCTCCCTGTTTCCGTTCTGAAGCGGGTTCGGCAGGCCGGGACACGCGCGGGATGATCCGGCAGCACCAGTTCAATAAGGTCGAAATGGTCACGATTTGCGCGCCTGAGACCTCTTGGGACGAACTCGAACGCATGCGTGGTTGTGCTGAAGCCGTGCTGGAGGCGCTGAACCTGCCCTATCGTACCGTTGCGCTTTGCACGGGCGATCTGGGTTTCTCTGCGGCCAAGACCTATGACCTCGAAGTCTGGCTGCCAGGGCAGAGCGCGTATCGCGAGATTTCGTCGTGCTCGAACACGCTGGACTTTCAGGCGCGCCGGATGAAGGCGCGCTGCAAAGCCAAAGGCGACAAGCAGACCCAGTTCCTGCATTCCCTGAACGGCTCCGGCCTCGCCGTAGGCCGCACCCTGATCGCTGTGATGGAGAACTATCAGCAGGCAGACGGTTCACTCGCCGTTCCGGAACCGCTGCAGCCCTACATGGGCGGGATCAAGGTCATCTCCGCATGACCCCAACTTTGTCCCTGAACCCGCACCCGGATGTCGTCGCTCAGCTGAAAGGCAAGCGGATTCTTGTCACCAATGATGATGGTATCGACGCCGATGGGTTGAGCCTGTTGGAGCACGTTGCCCGGCTTTACAGTGATGATGTCTGGGTCGTCGCTCCCGCCACGCATCAGTCCGCCCGCTCTCGTGGGATTAGCCTGCGTACCCCGTTGCGCGTGGTGGATCTGGGCGATCGGCGTGCGGCGGTGACGGGGACGCCGGTGGATACGTTCATGGTGGCGCTGCGGCACTTCTTCAGCGATCGTTTGCCTGATCTGGTGCTTTCGGGCGTTAACCATGGCGGTAATACGGGGGCCGATATCGGCTATTCCGGCACCTGTGGGATCGTGATGGAAGCGGCCATGCACGGCATCCGCGGCATCGCCTTCTCCCAGCACACCGCTGCTGGCAAGATGGACTGGGCTGTTACGCAGGCCCACCTGCATGGTGCCTTCGAAAAGGCCATGCAGGTGTCGGTGCCGGAGAACGTGCCACTGTCGATCAACTTTCCGATCCGGCTCAAGGATGACAATGAGTCTGTGTTGGTGGTGCCTCAGGGGTTTCGCCAGGAGAAGGTGGGACTGTCGGAGGACAAGGACGAAGAGGGGCCGTTCTACATTTTCGGCCACACCCGCGATGATAGCCCTGGCAACCCGGTTTCGGATGTCGCTGCGGTCGTTGGTGGCAGGATTTGTCTGACACCCCTACGATTCAAGTGTGATCACACTGACTTCCTTGAGTCCGTCGGAACGCAGCTCGATTTGATCGAGCGCATGAGCGGGGACTAGGACGCTTGCCCCGTTGGCAGCCAGGCTGGTTGTTGCGCCTATTTGGGCGCGCAGGACCGTCTTCTGAGCCAACGCAAGGATACCCCATGGATGGGGCCGAGGCGTCTACGGAAGTCCGCGATGCCTTCCATGCTGGCCCGATGGCACAAGCCAAGCTAACACTAGGCATGCAACTGCGGGTTCGGGGCATTACGAATGCCCACGTGCTCAGTGCCATGCTGGATGAAGTGCCGCGCGAACGCTTTGTGATCCAATCCATGGCCGACCGCGCTTATGAAGATGTCACTCTGCCCATCGGCCTGGGTCAGACGATTTCCCAGCCCTTCATCGTTGCGCTGATGTCTCAGTTGCTTGAGCCCAGTCCGGGTAAGACCGTGTTGGAAATCGGGACCGGCTGCGGTTATCAGGCGGCGATTTTGGCCAAGCTGTTCGAGCACGTCTATTCGATTGAGAGGCACGCCGACCTCGCGGAAACCGCTCGGGAACGCTTACGCCAGCTGGATTGCACTAATATTTCAGTGCATCTTGGGGACGGGTTCCTAGGATTACCCGACTTAGCACCCTTCGATGCTATCATTTTGACAGCCGCACCGCGAAAAGTTCCCAATGCTTTGCTCAATCAACTGTCCTTTGGAGGACGTTTGGTCATGCCTTTGGAGCTTGAAAACGGCGATCAATTCCTTATGCGATATACAAATTCCAAGGCAGGACTGTTCGAAGAAAAACTCAATCCAGTTCGATTTGTCCCTATGATTCAAGGACTACCGGTGAAAAACGGTCCGCAAGCTACGGAAATATCTCGCGAATCCTTGCCAATAGAGTCGCCAAAAGTTGATTCTATTCTGTGATTCGGTGTACTACTTGCAAATCCTCGTTCTTGTTGAGGTCATTTCATGCCTCGACGACGTATAAAAAGTTTCTACGCAAAAAAATGCGTTTGGTTTCTGGAATTGAGGCGGCAAGCATGACCCATTTTTCAAGGGTCCCTATGGACAAGTATTTCAGGCTGGGTTCGCGCAAGCGGACTATATTAGCCATCCGAAACAGTGTCAGGCACGGTCTACGGACCGTAATGATCCTCGCCGTTATGTCCGGCGGATCCCTTATGCTCGTCTCAGCACCGGCTGGAGAGGCGCAATCTCTCAGCAGCGCCGCTATCGGCGACTGGAATGCTGTCTATCCCGCCCATCAAACCGCTAAAGGCGTTCTCGGTGGCGATGGGTCTTACGTTGTGCAGCGGGGCGATAGCCTTTACGGCATCGCGAAGCGTTTCCGCGTCGGTCAGCGCACATTGATCCAGCGTAATGCTTTGGGTGATGGGGGGCGGATTGTTTCCGGCCAGACTCTGTTCATCCCTCTGCGCGATACAGACGCTGTCCTGACCAATGTCGGCACGTCCGCTAGCAGCGTAACGGTGTCTATGCCCACGCAAGCGGCTGTTGCGCTGTTCCACACTGTGCAGCGAGGCGAGACCGCTTATCGCATCGCCAAAAAATATAGCGTGAAGCTGGATGTTCTGGCCACTGCCAACGGCTTGGACGCGAACTACACCTTGCGTCTGGGACAGCAATTGACGATCCCACGTGCGGTTACGGTCAGCACGGACAGCGCGCGTTTTGAAGCGCAGCCCAGTTCTATTCTGACCATGGACACACCGCCACTGCCTGCTAAGCGCCCACCGGCACCGCAGCATGCGCCTCTGCGGCTGACGGAAAACTTCAATGCTCTAAACCCTGAGCCACTGGCCTCTGTCGCGACACCACAGGTGACCCACGTCCGCGTATCCGGCCCCCGGCTGATCAACCCTTTGCCGCCCGTTCGCCAGGATGAAACTGTTTTGTTGCCAGAGCGGGTGTCCCGGATCGACGCCAGCAAGTTCAGCTGGCCTGTCCGTGGCCGTCTGCTTTCGACTTTTGGTCCCAAAGAAGGCGGGTTGGTCAACGACGGGATCAATGTATCTGCTCGCGCCGGTGAGCCGGTAACGGTCTCAAAGCCAGGGGTTGTGATTTTCGCCTCCAGTGAGCTGGCCAACTACGGCAATATGGTGCTGGTCAAGCACGACAGCCGCTGGGTGACAGCGTATTCGCATCTTGAGGCCTTGAATGTTCAGGTCGGTCAAACGCTGGTGGCAGGCGAGGCTCTGGGTGTGGTTGGAACCTCAGGCAACGTTTCCCGGCCCCAGCTACACTCCGAAGTGCGGCGGGACGGCAAGCCGGTTGATCCGCTTAAGGTACTGGGCTTCTAGACCTTCCGGCCAATGAAATCCTGAGAAAATTGCCACGCGACCCGGCCCGAGCGTCCGCCGCGCGTGGTGGCCCATTCCAGTGCTGCCGCGCGGACCTCGTCTGCTGGCGCACTTACGCTGGCGTTGGCCAAATAGCCGTCCACCATGGCGAGGTAGGTTTCCTGATCACAGCGATGGAACCCCAGCCAGAGCCCAAAGCGGTCTGACAGCGAGACCTTTTCGTCGATGGCTTCCTGTGAGTGGATCGCCGCCCGCTGCTCGTTTTCCATCATGTCGCGCGGCAGTAGATGACGCCGGTTCGAGGTGGCATAGAACAGAACGTTGGCCGGTCGTCCTGCCAGACCGCCATCCAACACGGTCTTGAGCGACTTATAAGCGGCGTCATCATAGTCGAACGAAAGATCATCACAGAACAGAATGCTGTTTGCCGGCAAGGCCGCGAGGTGGGTCAACAAGCGCCCCACTGTCGCGATGTCCTCTCGCGCCAGTTCGATCAGCAGCAGCGGTGTTTCGGGTCGGTCGTCCTGCTCGATTGTGGCGTGAACCGCCTTGACCAGACTGGATTTACCCATGCCCCGTGCGCCCCAAAGCAGCGCGTTGTTCGCAGGCTTACCTTGGGCAAACCGGCGGGTGTTTTCCAGCAGCGTGTTTCGGGACCGATCCACGCCGAGCAGCAGCGATAGATCCACCCGCGCCACTGTCGGTACAGGCTCCAGCCGATGTTGTTCCGGACGCCAGACAAAAGCGGAGGCTGCGTCAATATCCGTAGGCTCGATCGGGGCTGTATCCGGTGAGAACCGTGCAGCCAAAGACTCCAGCGCCCGGCGCATCGCTTGCAGTTCGGTGTCCATGGCAGGTGTGCTCATAGTGGATCTCCAACGTGATAAAAAATCGCCAATCTCGCCGACGTGAATGGCAGACTGGCCGGTGATGGCCCATATACGCCGCAAAGGCTTGCAATCGCCGCATAAATCAGGGGCGGTGCAGGCGTGGCTTTATGGTGTTTGACCTGTATAGTCCGCTCAAATCAACAGAACAGTCGGAAAGCGTAAAGCCCGTGTAACGCATAGGGTGGACGCGCTGACCCGCAGTAGGACCAAAACCATGAAGCCATTGAACCTGTACTCCCGCTCCATCGCAGCAGCAGCAGCACTGCTGACCTTGCCAAGTCTCGCTCTGGCGCAGTCCGCTGCGGCCGGCGGGGGATTGGTCCAGATGCTGATCATGTTTGGCGGTATCGGTATCGTCATGTACCTGTTCATGATTCGCCCGCAGCAGCGTCGTGCGCGGGAGCAGCGTCAGATGATCGAAAACAGCCAGGCGGGCGACAACCTGCTGCTGAACTCCGGTTTCAAGGTCAAGCTCAAGCATAAGGACGAGCGGTATTTCCGCGTCGAGCTGGCTGAGGGCGTGATCGCGGAAGTCGATCCTTCGGCTGTGACCATGAATTCCACCGCGATGGAAAATCGCGCCAATGAAGCCGCCGAGCGCGCTGCCGCCAAAAAAGGGGGCCGCAACCGGAACAACTAAATCCGGTTGGTAAACAAAAAAAGTTCGCGGTGCCCTTTTGAGGTGCCGCATCCTTGCAAAACGAGAATAGAGGCCTGAACGCATGAGTTATACCCGGTGGTGGCAACCCATCGTCGTCGTGATTGTGACGCTGGCGGGATTGTATTTCGCCGCGCCTAACCTGTTTCCTCGGGCGACCTACGACGAAAGCAACACGGTACAAACCTATGTACCGGTCCCCTTACTGCCGTTTCAGGTCAATCTTGGTCTTGATTTGCAAGGTGGGTCTTATCGCCTGGTCCGCGTGGATCTGGATGACGCCAAGGCCTCCTATATGCAAGACATACAACGCACCGGTTCGAACCTTTTGCGCGACCAAGGTGTCGCGTTGCGGGCCATTGCGTCTGACACGAATGTCCGGTTTCAGTTCCGCGACGAAACCGCCATGCTGGGCGCGCGCGAAATTCTGCGCCAACAGTTTCCCAATGCCAATTTCACCGATGAAGGTGCTGTTCTGACCGTTGGGATCGGTGACGAGGCGTTCGAGCTGGTTAAGCAGGAAACCGTTCAGTCCGTGCGCGATACCATCGAGCGGCGCATCGATGCCTTTGGTCTGACCGAGCCCAGCATTCGCATCCAGGGCGAAGACAGAATTCTGATCGAAGTCCCTGGTGTTTCAAACATTGATGACTATCTCGAAAAGCTCGCGCTGACGATTCACATCGTGCAGCAGGTTGGAGCAACGCGAAACAACAACGAAACCCTGTTCATGCTGCTTGAGGATTCCGAGCGTGTGATTGGGGAGGGCCAAGTACCGACCCAGTATCTGGTAGAGCGGGAATCGTGTGTCGATGGTGCTGACATTCAAGGTACAGGCGTCGGCACCGAATACGGGGTGGTTGTGACCTTCACCCTGAACAGTCGGGGCACCAAGGATTTTGCCACCTGCACCCGCAATAATATCGGTGAGCGGTTGGCGATTGTGTTGGATGGCAAGATCATTTCGGCGCCATCGGTCAACGAAGCGATCACAACGGGCGCGGTTCAGATTTCGGGTGGCTTCCAGTTCGAAGAAGCGCGCAATCTGTCGACCTTGCTGGGAACCGGCTCGCTGGCTGCGGAAGTGGAAAGCATCGAAGAGCGCGTAGTGGGCCCCGGTCTGGGGGCTGAATCCATTCGTTCGGGTGCAATTGCCTGTTTGGTCGCTATGGCCCTGGTCTTGGTATTCATGACCTTTGCGTATGGCTTGTTCGGACTGATGGCCAACGTGGCGTTGGTGTTCAACCTGATCATGCTGCTGGGCCTGCTTTCCCTGTTCGGTGCGACGCTGACCCTGCCTGGTATTGCGGGGATTGTGCTGACCGTGGGTATGGCCGTGGATGCAAACGTGCTGGTGTTTGAACGGATCCGAGAAGAAGCCAAAGCCGGTCTGGACCCGGGAGATTCCGTGGCCAGTGGTTACGGGGCAGCTTTCTCAACAATTTTGGATGCCAACCTGACAACCGTGATCGCCGCCATCCTTTTGGCTGCATTCGGGACCGGTCCTATCCAGGGTTTCGCGATTACCCTCACCATGGGCATTCTGACGTCCATGTTTACCGCGCTTCTGATGACGCGTCTCCTGATCAACTTGTGGCTCGACGCGCTTAAGCCGTCGAAGCTGCCCATTTAAGCGGAGGAGTAGCGAGCATGTTTCCCCTGATCCGACTCTTCCCATCAAACAGCAACATCAACCTTCTCGGCTTTCGCCGTATCACACTGGCCTTGTCATTACTGCTGGTGGTGACCTCCATTGCTTTGTTCTTCACCCGCCAGCTCAATCTGGGCATCGACTTCAAAGGCGGTGTGCTGTTCGATTTGCGCTTCTCCGAGGCGGTTTCGATCGAAGCGGTGAAGACGGACCTGACCGAGCTGGGCTATGGCACGCCTGAAGTGCAGGCTTTTGGCTCTGAGCAGGATGTCAAAGTGGTCTTCGCCGTGCCTGCCGCCGCGACTGAAGAGGGAGAAATCGCCCTCGTCGGTGAGATGAAGAATGCGGTGCGAAAGCTCTATCCTCCCCTACTGGAAGGTGAAGATCTCACCCTCGCAAAGGACACGGCGGCCGAAGGCAATCTGGTCTTTGAGAATGGCACGGTGGAATACCGACGCGTTGAAAACGTGGGTTCTAAAATCTCCGGAGAACTAGCGCAAAAAGGCGCTCTGGCCACTGCGCTCGCGCTGCTGGCAATCGCGGCCTACATCTGGTTTCGGTTCGAGTGGCAGTTTGCCATTGCGGCTCTGCTTGCCCTGACTCACGATGTGGTCACGACCATTGGCCTGTTCGCTCTTTTCCAATTCACATTCGACCTGCCCACCGTTGCCGCGATTTTGACCATTGCGGGGTATTCGATCAACGATACCGTGGTGGTGTTTGACCGGGCGCGCGAAGAGATGCGGCGGTATAACGAGCGGCCGGTGACTGAAGTGCTCAACCTCGCGCTTAACCGCACGCTTTCCCGTACGCTGATGACCTCCCTGACAACCATGCTGGCTCTGTTGGCACTGTTCGCCTTTGGGCCACTGGTGATCCGGGACTTTACCATCGCTCTGATGTGGGGCGTGTTGATCGGTACGTATTCATCGCTGTTCTTTGCCACGCCGCTGCTGGTTGTCATGGGGCTGTCGGCTCGCGCCTTTGACAAAAAGATCGTTGATGATGACGAAGACGACTACGCCGCACAACTCGCCGCGTCGGTCACTCAGGTTGACGATGATGAGATTCGCGCGCGGGTCAAAGGTGAGGATGGTGTCGAACGATCCGTCGAAGCCGAAATGATTATGCCCGACGAGGATGACGGGCCGATTGAAAACCCGCGGCGTAAGCGCAAGAAGAAAAAGCGTTCGCTGGGCCGAAAGTAGCCGCGAACTCACCGCTGACTTAAGCACCCCATCACCCGACCAGCCGCCACGCTGGGACTGGGTGGTGCGGGTGGACTACCGGCAGGCGGCATATTCTGCCGCTGCTGTTCGTTAGTGGCGAGCCCGGATGGCCTCATAGGTCAATGCCAGGGCGAGCAGGATCGGACTGCGCGTCGCCAGAGAGAACACGAGCTCCTTCATCGCGATGGAACCGATCTGAATGGGTGAGAGATTCGGGATTAGAATCATCATGACGATCACTAGGACAATCGGGATCACCACCATTCCAACAGCGATATAAGTAATGCATCGCGTCAGGGTCGACCGCCGTCTGGATTGTGCTTCGAATACAAACCCCGTCAGGAAGGCCAGGGCAAAGGTCGTGACAAAGATCAGGGCTGCCGTCCAAAACCCCAGAAAGTATACCAGACCGTCATACCAATCACCGGCAAAGAACTGAAATGTAAGATGCGCAGCTACACCAAGTAGCCAGCTCAAAAACGTCACAACCAGCGCAAGATTTGCCTGCGAAACCGTCCTAATATCTCTGTGCTTCGAAGTCATAATTTCGATCCTAATTTCAGCAAAAGAAGCGGAAAATTTTCTGCAGAAATATATATCCAAAATATGAGGGTGAAATTGCATATAATTCAAGCCCTTGGGCTCAGTAAGTCGAATAAAATCGCGTGATTGGATATCTGATTACAGCGAGGGATACACTTTTGTAACCAGAAATTTCAATGGCATTTAAGCGTGACTCTAAGCGTCATCATACCAATCAGTATTTATGACGCTCTTTTTTGAGCTGTAGCCTGATATATTGATTGATTTACTGGGCGATACAGGTCGGTTCTAGAGCTCTGGTAGCGACAGGTCTGGGACCATTCCTCGCAGGGGGACTTTCCATTTCCCTAACAATGCCTCATATCCCCATTCATGGACATTACACCTCATATCCGGGAAAGCCGGGTCATTATCGACGGCTATGGTGACGGTGGTTTTCGGGTCAACGGAGAGCGCCGCGATGGTGCGCTGATTGTGCTGGAGGACCACGCTGTTTCCATACCAGCCATGGACTTGCAAAGCCTGACGTTGGACATGCTCCAACCCTTGATTGACTGTGCGGACACGCTCGACGTGGTGATTTTTGGGATGGGGGAGCGCATGGAGTTCATTCCAGCTGACATTGGCCAGCGACTGCAGGCCTTAAATGTCGGTTCGGATCCAATGGACACTGGCGCCGCTTGTCGTTGTTTCAATGTGTTGGTGACCGAGGACCGCCGGGCCGCGGCGGTGCTCCTGCCAGTCTGACCATGAATCCATTCCTCGACGTTCTGCTGCGCACCCACCCACAGGCCGAACCGTGTTTGCGCAGTTGGTACGAATTTGCGCACGAAGTCGCTTTGGCACCGCACCGGGTGACGGAAGCGGCGCTAGGGCATATTCGGTTGAAGTGGTGGGCTGACGCGGCTGAGGAAGTCTTAGACGCCAGCACCGCCCCGCGCGCGCATCCGGCTGTGACGGCGTGGGATCAGGCATTGAACACCAGCGGGCACAGGCCTGCGCCCGGCTTGGTGCGCGCGTTTATCGATGCGCATGCGCTAGACCTTGAAAAACAGCCCTACGCGGATTTCGAAGCCTTGCGAGCAGACGCAACAGCGCGTTGGGGGAACCTGCTTCGGGTCGGTTTACAGTTGCTGGAAGTCGGCGATGAGGGCCACCATCATGCCGCCAATCATGTCGGTGCTGCCTTTGGATTAATCTCCAGCTTGTATGGGGTTGGGCTGGCAGCCGCACAGGGACGGCAAGGACATCCCGCATTCTCGCTTTCTCCGGAAAAGACCGCTGCCCAAGACCGCCGCCAGGCCGGGGAACACACCCTGGGGCAAGCACGTTACCACTTGCAGCGGACGCAGGAGCTGCTGCCCAAGCCGGACAAGCGAGCGCTGTCGGTGCTCCGCTTGGGGCTCGCAGCCTCAGCCCTGCTCGACGAGGCGGAACGGTGCGGGGCTGACCCCTTGGCATTACCAAGCGTTGAGCGGGTGTCGCAGACTTTTATCTTGCGCCTGACCTGGGCCCGGATGCGCGGGACCTATGCCTGAGAGCCGGACGCCGAAGGACCGGTTCGCCGCTGTACGCAGCGATACTCGTTTCATTGGTAATTGCCCGGTCTGCGGTCGCCCCATGCTCAAAGGCCCCAGCATCGACAAGCATCACTTCTTGCCAAAGTCGGAAGGTGGCGGCCCGGAGCATGCGCAGTGGGTGCACAGGGTCTGCCATAAGCAGATTCACGCGCTGTTCACCGCCAAGGAGCTGGCGCGTGATCCCGAGCTGCAGCGCCCCAGCGCCCTGGCCGCACGGCCAGAATTCGAAGGATTTATGGCCTGGATACAAAAACAGCCGCCAGAGTTTAACGCACGAATGCGCAAAACCCGACGGCTGCGGAAATAACCGGATCCAGCAGGCGGGATCCGGAGAGGCTACCGATTTAGAGCGCTTCTTCCAGACGCTCGCCAACCCAAGACCAGTTCACCAGCTTGGTGAGCACGTCCTTGATGTGGTCAGGGCGCCGGTTCTGGTAGTCCAGGTAGTAGGCGTGCTCCCATACGTCGATGCCACACAGCGCGGTTGCACCGTGCGCCAGAGGGTTTTCGCCGCCCGGTACGCCCTGCGTTACCAAATTGCCATCAGACAGCGCCAGCCACGACCAGCCTGAGCCGAACACACCAACGCCGGTGTTGACGATGGCGTCCATCATGCCGTCAACGGAACCAAAGTCGCGCTCCGCCATTTCCTTGAGCTTGCCGGAAACACCCGAAGTGCCGCCCGCGAACTGGTTCCAGTAAAAAATGTGGTTCCACGCCTGACCTGCGTTATTGAAAACGCCTTTCATGTCCGCTTTGCCAAAGGACGCTTTGACGACGTCTTCGAGCGACATGTCCGCCATCTCGGTGCCTTCGACCAGCGGGTTCAGCTTGGCAAAGTATGTTGCGTGGTGCTTGCCATGGTGCAGCTGTACGGTTTGCTGACCAATGACCGGCGCGAGGAAAGTGTCATCGTAAGGAAGGGCTGGAAGCTCAAAAGGTGCAGCCATGATAGTGTCTCCAAAGGTTCAAAGCCGCCAGTCGCGGCGGAAATACCCCTAAGATGTAGGCCGTCATAGCGGCTTAGCCAAGCCAGAAGACGCGCTTTGGAGGCAGGGTTGAAGGGGATGGTTTCCCAAAAGTTCCCCAGCAGCCCCTGCGCTAATTCAGGGAATAGGCCACCAGCAATGAGAAGTCTTCGGCCTCTCCGGTGCTTTGGTCGATCCCAAAGGACTGGACAACCGGCATTCCCAGCTCAAGAGACCACAGCTCGCTGTATTGGTAAGAGGGTGCAGGATCGTCAGTGATAGTGCTTTCAGGGGAAACATCGTTATCGGTGCAAGCGATTTCCAGTGTGCTGAACAGGCCCGTGGGGGTTTCGGCCATTTCCTTGCTGCGCAGGTAGTCGCACGATGAAATGACCTGCGACCAAGTCGAAAACAGGGTGGTGAGGTCGTCGATGGTCATCAGATCAAAGGTGCCACTGAAATACAGTCCATCAAACAGCGCAGTTGGCATTTGTGCGTCGGTGCTGGGCGCGTAGATGGTGGCGTAGGACAGGCCGACGTGTGCCAACCAAAGCCGACTGTTCAAATCCCAGTACTGCAAGCCGATTTCGTCAATGACGCCATCGTCTTCAAAGTCCTGTTCCAACCGGGCCTGCAAGCGCCCCCCATTCGTCCCAACGATGGTAAAGGTGTCCCGTCCGCCGTAGCTCCAAAGATACTCAAAGCGCGAACCGACTGTCGGGGTGGCAAGCTCAATCTGCTGCGACATCGCGGCAGTGGAAATGCCAACTGAGAGGCCAATGGACAGCAAGATCTTGGTAATCCGGTGCATGGCTCAGGCTGCCTGTGTTGTTTCTAGGCTTTCCTGGTAGAGTTTTTCATAGATGGGGTAAGCCTGCAAGGCACCTGCGGCGAGCAGCATTTTCCGGTCGCGACCCTTAATTTTCCGCTTCTTGCCATTGGCTGTGATTTCAAAGGGCGGCGGTGGGGGGAATAGGCCGAAGTTGACGTTCATCGGCTGGAACGTATCTGGATTGGCGTTGCGGGTAAGGTGGCCGAGCAGGGAGCCCATGGCCGTTTCCGGGCTGGGAAGCGGCGAGGTGCGGCCAGCCATCTCAGCGGCTGCTAGTCGCCCAGCGAGCATCCCGATAGCGGCGCTTTCAATATAGCCTTCCACGCCCGTAATCTGCCCGGCAAAACGCACGCGAGGATCTGGCTTAAAGCGCAGTTGTTCATCGAGCAGGATGGGCGAGCGGATGAAGCTGTTCCGGTGGATCCCGCCCAGACGAGCAAATTCAGCTTTTTCTAGCCCTGGGATCATGCGCAGCACTTCTGCTTGCGCGCCGTACCGCATTTTTGTTTGAAACCCCACGATGTTACGCAAAGTTCCCAGCTTATTGTCCTGCCGTAATTGAACCACCGCATGGGCCGCTTTGCCCGTGCGAGGGTCGGTCAGGCCGACCGGCTTCATGGGGCCAAAGCGCAAGGTCTCCCGGCCTCGCTCAGCCATGACTTCGATCGGCAAGCAGGCTTCAAAGTACGGGGTATTGGCTTCCCATTCCTTGAATTCGGTTTTGTCGCTCTCCAGCAGGGCGTCAATGAAGGCCTCGTACTGGGCTTCTGTCATGGGACAGTTGAGGTAGTCGGCGGCGTCCCCTTTGTCATAGCGAGACTGCGCCCAGACGATGTCCATGTTGATGGAATCCGTGTGAACGATCGGAGCGATGGCGTCGAAGAAGGCCAGATGCTCCTCGCCGGTATGCTTTAGGATGGCCTGCGACAGCCCATCCGATGTCAGTGGCCCGGTTGCAATAATTACGCGCGACCATTCCTCGGGCGGCCACCCATCGATTTCTGAGCGATCAACCTCAATCAGGGGATGCTCGGCAATCGCCTCAGTTACCGCCTGGCTGAACCCGTGACGATCCACGGCCAGTGCGCCGCCGGCAGGAACCGCGTGGGCATCACCCTTCGCCATGATCAACGACTGGGAAACCCGAAGTTCGGCATGAATAACGCCCACGGCGTTGGATTCAGCGTCGTCTGAGCGGAACGAGTTGGAGCATACCAATTCGGCGAGATGATCGGTCTGATGAGCTTCCGTCGCGCGGATGCCCTCCTGACGCATTTCATGGAGCACGACCCGCTGTCCGGCTTGAGCGGCTTGCCACGCCGCTTCCGAACCTGCCAGTCCGCCACCGATGATATGTAAGGTGTTATCTTTTTTCATACCAAAGAGTTTAAGCGCTCTCGCGGCGCAGGTCACGGTGGTTCAACGTCACGGCTGCTCCCAACATGCAAATAGATGGCAGACGCAGGGCGGGAGCGCGCCTAAACGCCAGAAAAGAGTGACTTATCAGGGTGTTCGGTTGTTTCAGACGGTTTGGATCAATTCCGCTGGTGCGCGGCAGTCTTGCACCAAAGAGCGGGCAGGCACCCCATTACGATTTTTTGTATGGACAAGCGTTCACGCGAGCGTTAATTACGCCCTCACAAATCGCGCGGGAGTAGCTCAGTTGGTTAGAGTACCGGCCTGTCACGCCGGGGGTCGCGGGTTCGAGCCCCGTCTCTCGCGCCATTTGTAA
>PAHJ01000006.1 GCA_002705565.1 Geminicoccus sp.
ACCAGCGGCGTGGGCCCGGTGGACCTGGTGGGCCTCGACCTGATGGTGATCGCCCCGGCTTCCGCGGCGGTCCACGCGATGGCAATGGACCAGGTGGCTCTCGAGGACCTGGTGGTCCCGGTGGACCCGGTGGACCTCGCGGTTTCGGTGGTCCTGGTGGCCCCGGTGGTCCTGGTGGCGACTTCCTGTCGCGACTCCCCATCATCGCCGCACTGGACACCAACAAAGATGGACGTCTCTCGCGTGACGAAATCAGCAACGCCCCGGCAGCCTTGAAGAAGCTGGACAAGAACGGCGACGGCGTGATCGATCAAATGGAAATGCGGCCCCAAATGGGCCAAATGCGTGGACCAGGCGGGGATCGCGGTTTGGGTGGTAACCGCCCCCCGGCTGGCCCTCCACGCGGTGATGGGCCTCCACGCGGCGACCGTCCTGATGGACCACGCGGCGATGGACCTCCACGCGGTGACCGTCCCGATGGACCACGCGGCGATGGACCTCCACGCGGTGACCGTCCTGATGGACCACGCGGCGATGGACCTCCACGCGGTGACCGTCCCGATGGACCACGCGGTGATGGACCTCCACGCGGTGCAGGCGACCGGCCTCAAGGACAGCGTGGCGGGCCAGAAGCGATGATGCAGCGGATGAAAGACGCCGACAAGAATGGCGACGGCTTCCTGACCGCCGATGAATTGCAGGGCCGCGGCCAACGCATGCTGCAAGTTGGAGACTCCAATGGTGACGGCAAACTAAGCCAAGAAGAAATTCGCACCATGATGCAGCGTTTCATGCAAAACAACGGCCAGCGTCCTGGTGCTGGTCAGCGTCCCGGCGCTGGTCGAGGTGGACGTCCCGGTGCAGGGCAGGATGGCGCGGCCCCTGGTGGCGAGCGTCCACGCCGACCACCTGCACAAAAGTAAGTCCGGCTTCTCTTTCGACAACCGAGCCAATTTCAGTCACCACTGCCCGCCAGCTTCTTTGAAACTGGCGGGCAGTTGTCGTTTTGGGCTCAGGAATTTGCTTACCACCGCTTGCCGGAATCGCCGCTCTGCCCAATAGTGTTGTCTCACGCCGCCTGGCGTGGCACGATCTTCACTGTCGCTTGCATCGCTAATTCGATTTAGGCGGTCAAATTGCAGACGTTGAACCAACGTGCCACCCGCCAAGGCCACCGTGGCCGCAGCCATCAGGTACTGGCAACGGCGTGAGTGTTTGTTTGTTTCAAATTCCTTTCCAGCAAGACCCGGCTGATAACATGAGCGTTCTGGTAACACAGCAAGCCCCCGAATTCAAAGCACAAGCCGTGATGCCCGATGGGCAGTTCAAAGAAGTTTCTCTAAGCGACTATCGCGGCAAGTACGTCGTCCTGTTCTTCTACCCGCTGGACTTCACCTTTGTCTGCCCCACTGAAATCATTGCCTTCAGCGATCGTGAAGGCGACTTCGCAGCCGAAGACGTGCAGATCCTGGGTGTCTCCATCGACAGTCACTTCTCGCACTTGGCCTGGACCAACAGTGCCCGCGACGAAGGCGGCATCGGCAAAATCAGCTACCCCTTGGTCGCTGACTTGAACAAGCAAATCGCGCGTGACTACGACGTCTTGCTTGAAGGTGGTGTGGCGATGCGTGGCTTGTTCCTGATCGACAAAGACGGCATTGTTCGCCATCAAGTCGTCAATGACCTGCCATTGGGCCGAAGCGTTGACGAAGCCCTGCGGATGGTCAAAGCATTGAAGTTCTTTGAAGCCAACGGCGAAGTCTGCCCCGCGAACTGGCAGGAAGGTGCTCGCACCATCAAGCCAACGGTCGACGACAGCAAAGAGTTCTTTAACGCCGAATACTCCGGCTAAGCGATCTCGACGGAAACCGCACACGCGTCGCCCTCCGGCGGCGCCGTGATGGTGCCCATGGCTTGAGACCATTATTGCCTCAAGCCCACCATCCATGGACCTCAGCGCTGGGCGCGACGGGTCATCCCAACCATCCATGACGCACCTGTTCCCTCTTTAGATAACCAATTCACGATGTGGCTGATCGCTCCGAACCGACTTGGCTTTGCCGCTTGGCTTCAAGAAAATCAAGTCTGGAAATTTGAAGTGATCGCCAGCGAATCGGGACAGGTTCGCGGCGTCAACATGCACCATCTGGATGACGTCACCCTGCTGACATCATCTGACGATTCTGATCTGCCACCCTTGAAGGAACAGTATGTTCGTGGCAACCAACTGCATTGGTCGTTTCCGCAAAGCGGCGACGCTCAGCCCTTCGGTTTTCGCTTAGTCATTGAACCGGTCTCCCCGTCGGCCAGCAGCGATCACCTGACGTTTCAGTGGCAAGTCAGTGTTGAAACCACGCGACTGGATTCGCACCCGACCTTGGACCTGGTCTTTCCGGGCAACTCAGCCAGCAACCTGACCAAGCACTCCGAGCCACAAGGTGCGATCTTTCAGTTTGATCAGGCAAACGGTCAAACCGCTGCCCTGTTAGGTCCACAGGACGCACCGTTTACCGCCCAGATTGAACCGGCGGCTTCCGAGTCGTCGTTGCGGCTGCGATTGTTTGGTGAATTTCTTGAGAAAGGCGTGATCCGACGCGCGCGTCCGTGGATCAGCCATCGCGCTGCGGCCAGCTCCGACGCGATTGACACCCACAAATTGCTGCACGCATTGGCGGCCAGCCCGCTGCCCCTGGACTGAAACTCGGGCACCTCTCCTTTCGACGGAATCACAACCGCTGATTTGAGTGCGGAACGTTGGACGTCTGGAATGGTTAAACTGTCACACGGCCTCGCTCCAGCTTTGCCGAGCTCACGCTTAGAACCATTGCGGGCAAACCAAGTGTCTGTGCGATGCGTCTTCATTCACTGAATTGGGCCCAGTGATCGGAGCTTTCCAAGACAATGCCATCCTGGGTGGCCATTTGTCCAGAAACGACAATCACAGGGAACATACCGGTTATAACGAGACTGCCGGAACCGGTGGATGCTACGTTTGGGCTTACCACCATTGGGGAGACCAGCAGAAAACGGGTCGCCCAGACGACGCATCCGTTCCAGTCCGTTAGTGTTTGCGTAAACTAGTTAAACGGAGGAGAACCCTCACGCTTTTCACCCGGTCTAAAACGAGAGTCTTTCGCAGCCAGAATTTGCGTTTCCAAACGGCAAATTCGGGCAGGCGACATCCGCTGCAGACCATGACCTCCAGACGCCTTATCACATCTCTTCGATGACCTCGTCCGTCAACGCCGACATCGCATCAACACACAGCGGCCGAGAAACTCTCTCGCGTCGTGTTTGGCGATGCGCTTTGCAGCACCGATGGTTTCTGCTCGATAGTGCTTTGATGGCGTTGCCAGCCGCACTGTTACTCGTTGCGTTGCTTGTCAATAGCGGGCAGGTCTGCCAAGCGCAACCGCCGAACAACTATCCGCCAGAGGAATTGGTTCGCCCGGCAAAGGAAAGCGGCACCGGACAGCTGCCGATCCGCGGCATCATGTTCTTGGACGCTTCTGGCAATCCAGTTTATTGGCCAGACATGACCTACGAGCGCATTCTAGAGCTCGAAGCCGGCCCGCAGAACCAAACGCGAAACTACATCATCGACAGCGTGCTGATTGACGGAAAAGTCGCTGGCGAAAGCGCGTTGCTGGATGTTCGGATCAAGGTCCGCATCAACGCCACGGGAACGGAATCCATTGAAGTCCCACTGGGGCTGCAAAACTTCCACCGCATCACCGAGCCAACCTTTGCTGGCGACAACAAGCAGGCCAACCGGCTCGCCGTTGCGATTGCCAGCGAAGCGGGGCCGCACACCTTAGTGGCCTCTGTCCCGAAAGATTCAGTGATCGAGCTGCGGATGAAGATGTCCGCTCGTGTGGACCGCACGGCCGGATCAGCCTTGGAGTTCCAGCTGCCCGCGGCTCCCGCAGTGGTCAACGTCCAGACAGAGACCCCTGATGCGATTGGAAAAATCATCGATCGCGACGCGGAGGTGATTCAAAGCAGTCAAGGAAACAAGGGCAACGTCAAGTTCCGTGTCGAGAGCAATGGCGGCCGGTTTACGCTGCAATGGAGTCCTCCTCAAACCGAGCAAACCGTTTCACTGCTTGAATCGGACACCACCGTCTCAGTGCGTTGGAATTCACCCCAGGACCCGATCATCGAAACGGTGCGGATGACGGTCCGTGACTCGAATTCGCCCATCAAAGCGATTGACCTCCAATTGCCCGCCGGTGGCAAGTTGTTAGAACGCCCCAAGCTGCTTCCCAACAGTTCCGCTGCCGCCGACGCCACTGGCACGCCTCTGGAATCAGCCGCCGCTGGCCCCAATCAACCGGAACTGCTTCGGGTCACGATTCCCACAGCGCAACAAAGCCAATTGTTGACAGTGGAATTTCGCTTGGAACTGCCAAGCAATCCCGCATCAACGGGTACACCGCATGAGCTGGCCGCTCCGGTGATCCCCAACGCACTGCGCAATCAAGGCACCCTCGAAATTGAAACCAGCAGCGACTATCGACTGCGCTGGCAGCAGAGCGTGTACGTCAAGAACGTCGCCGTCGCTCGCAGCGATGAAGCCACCGATGTGCGACGCTATGCGTTTGAATATGTTCGCGGGGCTTTTCGATTACCGATCTGGCTAGACGCCACTCGACGTGAATTCCGTGTGACCAGTCACTGCGACGTTGACATGCGTGACACCTATGCCGAACTGACCATGCAGATCTTGTCGACGGGCAATAGCAACTCCGGCCAGTTGATCAGCGTTGACCTTGCCGACTGGCAGCTGCCGAAAATTGAAAACGGTCGCACCGGGGCTCCTGTTTCATGGTACGAATCCGACGGTTTGTTGCACATTGACTTGCCCTACAACGGCATGGAAGAATCATCACCGGTGACGATTCGCACACGGCGCACCTTAGGCGATTCGGCAGAGGCCCCGTCCACCGTCACGCAGCCCGAAACACTGGACGCGCAATTGATTCGGATGACCCTACCGCGTGTGGTCAATCCAGGTGAGGTGCAAACGCCGATCACACTGCAAGAGAGCACGGCCCGTATCACCAGCCTCGGTCGCCGCGCCTTGGTGGTCGATTTAGAACAATCAAAGAATCTTGAACGCGTCTCATCCACTCAAACGGACAACGACACCTCCAAACGCTTCACGGTCGTTCCACCCGAAGCTGCCGCGACAGTGGTTGGACAGATGGTGCCTCAGCCACCGCGATTGATTCTCAGTGGTGACGCTAGTGTGCAGCTGTTGCCTGGACAAGCCGATGCGTTGACTCTGGAGAGCATTGTCCAGTGGAATCTGATCAGTAAAACAGATCTGGAAGGCCGACTGCGAATAGCGGTCGCAGCCGACCAAGCGATGATCGATGCCTACCAAGCTGGCACCGTTGATCAGTTGCTTCAAGAGCGCCGCTGGCAGGTGAGTCTCGATAATGCGCCCGCACCGATTCGCTTCATGGGCTTGACCAAGCAGACTTCGGCAACAGAAACACCCGCCCTGTCACCAAATCAAACCGCCGCACCTCCACTGCCGATCAATCCGGTCGAATCCCCGCCTGATGCGTCCGCAGATGAATCCACTGGTTCGGCGAACAAGCCCAACGATCAGGCCGCCAGTGCCCCAGCGAACGACACCACCGACCGAGACACCGACTTACCGAAACCGGCAAATGGCGGACCGGACGGAGCAGAGGACGGCCCTGATTCGGCAACCGGTGGACCTGATTCGTCGAGTGCCCCACAGCGATCAGGCCAAGGCGATTCGGTTGACGACGATGCGAACCAAGTCAGCAACGGCACCGATTCCTCCAAGACCACCGCACAGCCAATTGCCAATCCACGTCCCGCACAAGTCGGCGACTGGGTGATCTTGGAAATCATTTCGGACACGCTATCGACTCAGGCCGCCGACATCCGATTTCGGTTTCTGACGCCCGTCGATGCCGCCAGCAATTCAACCACGCTGACCACATCGATTGCACTTCCATTTCCGACCGTCCAAGACGTGACGCTCGAAGGTGACATGAAGATCCAATTGCGTGGAAGCCAACAGTATGAAATTCGCGGCAACTTCGATTCGCTGAACAATGAAATTCAACTTGAAACACTGCCTCAACAACCGGTCGTGCTGCAGTTGCTGCCGAAAGCATCCAGCAGTAACGAGTTACGGATTGGCAAAACACTGATCCGAACAGCAATCAACGAAGTGGCCCAGCACGATCAAATCATCGCTCAGCTTTCCGGAAGCGGTGAACTTCGAATTGAGCTACGCGATTCAGACGGCACCAAGACGGACGTGCTGATCAACGGCCAGACCGTCCCGACGCAGATCTCCGGCGACGAACTTGTGGTCAACATTCCTGCTGGCCAGGAAAACCAAATCGTTGACATTCGCACCTGGTCCAGTCGCCCGCAGCAAACGCTGTGGGATCCGATTCGCCCACTGGCGTTTCTGGGACATGGTCAAGAAGAAAAATACTGGCAGGTCAGCGTGCCACAGAACCAGCATCTGATTCATGCAGCCGCTTCATCGGAACGAATGATGACGTGGGCGTTTGATCGCTATCACATGGCTCGGCGTCCCCTGATCTCTGAAAGCATATTGGCCAGCCAAATCATTAGCAGCACCGGCGCGGTTCCCGAACTGACCGAAATGCCCAAGGGCAATCGCTATTTGTTTGCTGCGATCGACGATCGTCCCATGCAGATGCGAACCGCATCACGCACACTGGTCTGGCTGGTCGTGGCCAGCCTGATTCTATTCGCCACATCGATCCTGACTTACTTTCCTGCCACACGCAATCCACTGGCGTTGATTTTAATGCTGGTCATGCTAGGTGGCATCATCGTCGCGGCGCCCGATGCCGGCGTGATGGCCTCGCAGGTTGCTCTGTTAAGCATCCTGGTCGCAGTCATCATGCTGGCGATTCGCCACCTGACCAACCCGCGTGCCTCGCGAGTGCTGATCAGCACGATTGATGACCGCAAAGAGGGCTCGTCACTGCATGCTCGCAAACTCGATTTGCGTTCGGCCAGCAGCGTGGCGATCACGCACAGTGTCGGAGTCGACGACATTGCCTCCGCACAAAGCGAGGCCACGCCATGACCGTCGCCATCGGTCAGACCTCGCATCCATTGGCGGCAACCCAACCTCGCGCGAACGGGGCCGGAGCCAAAATTCGGCTCGCACTGCTGCTTGGCCTGGCCATCCTCATCAACGTCGCCTGCCTGCCCAGCGCCGCCCATCTCTCCAGTGCCGCCGGTCAGGAACCAGCCAGTCCATCGCCCGCTGTTCCACCTGAAGCGCCGGCCGCTGGGACTCAACCTGCCGAAGTTCCACCCGATGAACAAAGCAAGGACAACGACAGCCAACCCAAACCAAGCTCCGGCGACCGGGGCAGCGATGATCCGAATCAGGATGCTGACAGCAACGACTCTGACAGCCAGCCTGCAGCCGCCCAGCCCCCAGCCGCCCAACCTGCAGCGCCAACCGATTCGTTGCCCTTGCCGACGCACACCGCTGATGGACGACCTTTTCGAGCCATCGCGTTCTACTGGTCGCAAATCGTTGAAATCGTCCCCGACGGCTTTGTCCCAGTTTCTCTGCAGCAATTGCGAGAGGCCATTGAGCGTCCCAATCCAACGATTGCGACCCTGCAACAGGCTCGTGTTGTTGACGCATTCTTTGACATTCACCTGAACGAACGACTGGCGACAAGCCAGCAGAGCGAACTGGTCATTGAACATCTTAACGGGCGTCCCTTACGACTGGACCTTGGGCCAACCAACCTTGCTCTCAGTCCCGCCGATGAACTAGAGGGTGTGGAACCGGGACCGGGCTTACCTGGCAACACTGCCCTGAATAACACTGCCCTGAGCAACAACCTCCTAAGTGCCCCAGGGCTGGGTTCCAGCAGCCCCCCAGTCACCACAGCCAGTGGATCGACCAAGTTGCGCATCCTTTCGAACCAAGCGGGACACTTGATCGCAGCGATCGATCCGGTCCGATCGGCAGCCCCTGGCGTTCGTTCCGGTGAAACATCCCAGGGACCACCAGCCACATCAAGCGCCGGCTCGACAACGAACAACAGTCTCCAACCACCAAGCACCGACTGGTCGCGATCGACAATCGGCTTCGCCTGGTCACGACGCACCAATCAATTGGGCAAGCGTTCACTGGTAAAGCTACAACTGCCTCGTTCCTCACGCTCGCAGCTCGTCCTTTCGGCGCCCAGCCATTTGCGACTGCGTTCTCGACAAGGAACCTTGACGGAACTCGTTCGTCCCCCGGAGCGAGCCAATTGGCGCTCGCGTCCTGATGGCGTGATCTGGTATCAGATGGAAGTGGGCGGTTTAAGCGAGGTTGAGCTTGAAGCGACGGTGCAAACCGCCCGAACATCCTCGCCGGTGATGATGATTCGCCGACAATCTCGCCAGTACGATGTCGATCTTGCCAGCATCACATGGAAGCATCAATTGACCGTCGACCTGTCAGCCGACGTCGATCGTTTGCAGTTTCGCGTGCCTGACGAAACAGTGACAGGCCTTCGAATCAATTCGATCCTATATCCCTTCGAGATCGTTCGCGATGATCCGCAGCAACCGCGACTGGAGATCATGCTGCCGGAAGCACTGCGAAAGAGCGCTGACCAACAGACGCCCAACCCCAATCAACTGCTGCGTTTAACAGTCGAAGGTGTCAGTCGTTGGGATCTGCGGAATCAGCTTTGCCAGTTACCCTCAGTCACGCCGATCGGTAACAGGGTCTACTGGAGTGAACCTGATTCGCTGGCGACCGTGACCGTTTCAGCGCCACTCCAGATCATTCAGTGGACGCTGCCAAAGCATTGGAAAACGTTGGAATCCAAAACAACCACCGCGGGTGATCAATATCTGACCGCGCGCGGCCCAGCCAGAGGTCCCGCCGTGGAACCGACAACCGGCGATGTGCACGCTTGGTCTAGCCTGTCGTTGGCCTCTCAAGTTGATCGCGTGATCGACCATGCCTGTACCCACTTGCGTTATCAACAGCCGACCGCGAACGAACTGCGTTCAGAAACTCAGATTCGCTATCGAATTGTGTCTCGCTACCAACCGCCGATTCGTGTCGCGCTCAACCCGGCTTGGACCATCGATTCGCTGAGAATCTCTGAGTCGGGTCGTCAGATCCCTGTAGCTCCTGGTAACGAAGGCGTCACCATTTGGCCGACCTCCCAGGAGGCTTCCAGTGAAACGCTGACCTTGGAATTCAATGGTCGCCAGAATCTGACACGCAATCCCGAACAGTTGTTGCCCAACCAGTCCTGGGTGGCTCGACCGCAGGAGCCATCACAGCACTGTTTTGTTGCCTATGAACCACCGGCAAGACGTCGCTGGAACGCAGAAACGGTGATGTTGGCCAATCGAGTTGACGCGGCACAGCTCCCTAAAGGCTGCCTGGACTTCTTGCAACCGAGCGATGAAACGTTGATTGTCAGGGCTCCCCGCGCCGTCTTGCAACGCGTGCGACTGGCTCCGGTAAGCGTTTCGCTGGCGGTCAATTTGCAGCATCGCATTGAAGGCGCACGAGAGCCTCTTTGGGCCGATGATCAGCCCCAGCCAACACTGATTGAAACGATCGTGGTGCGAGCTGACACCTCGGGTCCCATCAATCAGCTGGAGGTCTTAACGGGCAAAACACGGTCCTCAGCCTATGCTTGGTCGCTGCGCCGGAGAGACCAGTCGGCCATCGTTAGTTTGCCTGAATCACAGATCATCCGCCGTCAGATCGATCACGAATCTTCGGAAACGATCAACTTAGACGATCGAGACCTGGATGACTTTGAACTCGTAGGCCGGCGAGCGATCCGAGCGTCTGAACAGATCTCGGTCTCGCTTCCAAGTGTGCTGGGAGCCACCTCTCAGACCGGCCAGTCCTTCATCGCGTCACCCTGGTTTGTGTCCTCCAGCTCGGTCCAGGTTCAAAAAGTCCCGCATGGTCGTTCCGCCAACGACTTGGCCAGGACGGAGAACGAAAAACGTGCCGAGGAATCTGGAACCGACAAAGCACTGGCTGATGAAACCGAAGCCAGCCAACCACCGTCCGGCGAGGATTCAAACGGAACACTGCGTCCCCGTTTTTTGCAACATTTGCAATACAACCCGCAACTGCGTTCGGAGATCGAACTCACCTACCAACGGTTCTCCACTGACCAGTGCGTCGTCTGGAAACAAAACTTAGATATCTTTGCCAGCAATCGTGGCGACGATGAATTCCTCTACTTTGCCGAAGCCTCGTCACAAGCGAATTACGACATCCGTTTTGACACGGATCTGGAACTCATCTCCGCGCAAGTCAACGGCCAAACGGTGTTGCCGCTGGAGAGTCGAGCGGGGTTCGTGCGACTGGAACGTCAGAACCAGACCGACACCATTGTGTTGCGTCTGCGTCGTGAGAAAGAAGCTCATCGATGGCTCTACTGGGCTGGGACACCACAGATCTCGCTAACTGGCAAACTTGTCTCCCAGCGGACGGTCTTTCATGACACTCCAAGCTGTGTCAGCTTGTACCAGGTTTACCCGCCACGGACGGATGCGGACACAGCAACAACGGTGCATGCCGACTCTGGCAACGAGACGTCCGCGCTGGCCAATGGATACGTTTTGTTGATGTCGCGTGACATGGCGATTGGCCTGGCTTGGCTCGGGGCCGGACTGGTCTTTGCATTCGCTTGGGCAATGGCTCGTTGGATGCCGTTGGGTTTCCCGATCTGCTTGCTATGGTTGGTCGCCCTGTGCATTGCCGCGACGCTTTGGTGGGACAGGTCTCAGGAAATCATCGGCCTGCTGGCGATCCCGGTTGCCTGCGGTGCCTTGGTCCAAACCATCGGTGGCAAGAACCAGACTTCCCGCAAACTGCCACAACGATCATCGATCTCGACGCCGACGCAGTCGTCATCCAATCCAGCCAATTCTGCCAACAACGGTTCGGCATCACAGCGGCTGACCAACCAGGGCCCCGCAGCGCTGATGCTGTTGATCACTTGTCTGCTGATACCGTCCGGTTCGTTGTCAGCCCAGGAGACGCTGCCAGCGGGAGATCGCAACGGCAGCCCCACCGCGCCACGGACTGGCGAACAGACCTCACCCGAAAAGCCAGCCGGTGGCCAAGCCAATCGTCGACTGCCAGTGCAAGTCTTGGTTCCGCTGGACAAACAGGCGCAAATCGTAAGCGATAAGGTTTACCTTTCACGCGCAGATCGTGACGAGATCCTGGACCTGAATCGCGACCAAGAACCAGCCTCTGTCAGTTTCCAGAATGCTCAGTATCGTGTTGTGCTGGAAGCTCGCGATTCTGATGCACCGTTTGCCGTCACGGCCCCTGACCAAACAAATGAGCCGCTTTTAAACTGCCTGATTGAAGCGACATATGATCTCGAGCTTTCGCATCGTTCGTCTCAATTGAAGTTACCGGTCGCTGCTGAAAACTTGCGTCGGATCGAAGTCCTGGGCGAAGCTGAACCACAGACGGCTCGATACACCGTCGATGGGCCGCAGCAAGTGACAGCGCTTGTCCCGATCTCCTCTGTGCGATCATTGCAACGACGTCTGCGACTGACCTTTGCTGGCAACACTCAGCAATCGGTGCTTGCTGGGCCCGTTCCAGTCGCCGCCCCGGCCACCGATGAGGCCGCTCAGGCAACCATGTCGCCCAATGAATCCGCCCAGCCAACGTTGGCCGCTCGTCTTGTCCAGATTCAACAACCGATCCCTGTGGTTCATTCGGCCGAGGTTCAAATCGAAGTCCCCAGCGGGATTCAGATCCGTTCGATTGACACCGCCATGGGACGAACACTGCTGCGTCCCGCTTTGGGACGCTACCAAGCCGAGCTGGGACCGACCGACCAACTGACGATCACCTGCCAGAACGTTGGCGATCAGCGTTCGACAGTGTTTGTGGCGACGCAGCGAAATTATCGAGTGGTTTGCGGCGCGACTTGGACGACCATTGAATGTGAACTCCGGCTCGACCCTGCGATGAAGATTGGCGACTCGATGGAGCTGATCGTTCTGGGCAAACTCCCTCAGAACATGACCGAAGCCAGCTGGCAAGTCACACCCCTCCGATCGCCTGCCGTCTCCACACCGGAAACCGCGTCCCAAGCGGATTCAAACAGCGGCGGTCCACAGGCAGCGTCAACCCCGCCCGACGGCGCCGACACGGAAAACAATGTTCAGGAAAACAATGTTCAGGAAAACGGTGATCGTGAAAGCGGTGAGCTGCCGGATCTTGGTGGCATCCTGAAGATCACAAAAGCTTCCAAAGGCAACCCACCGCTGCGATTGATGTGGCAGACCAAGTCGATCTTGAACGCCAACGAATCTGTTTCCGATCCCGCCACCACTTCGATTCCCGAAGTCTTCGTGCCCTCGGCGGCCGACGGGGGACCCACGTACTTTGCGATTGAACATGCCGAGGATCTCAAGATCACCGAACTGATTTCCGACTGGGAACCGGCCACCATGAATGAGTTCCTGTCTCGTTGGCAGGGCTATGCCGGGCGTCCACAGCGGATCATTGCAACCAGCGAGGCCTTTCCGTCCTTGCTGCTCTGGGATTCAACTTCGACAGCGGGAGAAATGGAGCTCCGTCACCAAACGTTTGTCGACCAGTCACTGATTCACTACCAAGTCGGTGGTGAGTTAACCGATCCATCCACCG